>JBCDLV010000348.1:0-3599 GCA_038744895.1 Bacteroidota bacterium
CGGCGGAGCCCTCGGGATCGGCGTCGGCGACCGCGTGCTGATGCTGGAGAACTCCTGGTACTCCGTGATCTCCCCGGAGTCCTGCTCGTCCATTCTGTGGCGCAACTGGGACCACAAGGAAGACGCCGCGCGGGCCCTCAAACTGACCGCTCCAGACCTGATCGAGCATGGCGTGATCGATGAGATCATCCCCGAGCCTGTCGGCGGCGCCCACCACGACCCGAGCGCCACGTTCGATGGCGTGGGCGCGGCGATCGCCTCGCACCTGGATCAGCTGGCGGCGATGGACACCGACACCCTGCTGGCGAGGCGCCTCGCGAAGTTCGACGCGATGGGGTCGTTCCGCGAGGCATGACGTACACCTATGAGCATCGCGTCCGCTATCGCGAGTGCGATCCGATGGGCGTCGTCTACCATACGCACGTGCTCGACTGGTTCGAGGCCGCCCGGACAGAGGCCCTGCGCGCCGCAGGCCTTCCTTACCGCCAGCTGGAGGAAAGCGGCGTGATTATGCCTGTCGTCGAGGCGAACGTCCGGTACCACCGACCGATCCACTACGACGACCTCGTCGAGGTCGACGTTCAGATCGAGGGCGTCGGCATTCGGGTGCCGATCGACTACGCGGTCCGGCGTGCCGGCGAGGAGCGCGCGCGCATCTCGGGTCGAGTGACGCTCTGTTTCGTGAACCCCACCACAGGGCGCCCCATCCAGCCGCCGGCCACAATCCTGGGGGCCCTTCGCGGATCTCCGTGAGCCGCACGTTGTGGCAAAAGCTGGACTACGCTTCCGGCCTCCTCGCTCACGTGGATGAGGAGCCAGCCCACTACCGCGAACTCTTGGAGGGAGTACCGAACGACGTAGAGTTTGTTGGCCTCGACGACTCGCCCGCCCTCATCCACCACTTCACCACCGAGGTGGATGGCTTGGGCGCCCGGCTGGCGGTGTTCCTGGACGCGATTCCCCGTGACGGTGCCATCTGGATCTCGTGGCCGAAAAAGTCATCCGGCGTCGCGACCGACATGAGCGGCGACGCTGTCCGCGCAGCGGCTCTTCCTCTTGGATTGGTCGACGTCAAGGTCTGCGCCGTTGATGCGACCTGGACAGCGCTCAAGCTGATGGTCCGGAAAGAGCTGCGGTAGGATTCTCGATCCGCAGGCGACAGGAGGGCCCGCTCGGGCGGAGGATCCTCGACGGTGGATCCGCGGTTGCCCCTTCGGACCACGCCACCGCCATGCCTCTCTCCCGTCGCGCGTTCGTCGCTCGCTCCGCTACCGTCGCCGCGGCACTTCCTTTCCTGTCCCCGCTGGCGCTCGCCGGCGGCCGAGACGAGTTCACTGCTATCCGCGAGGGCGTCGGCGTGTTCACTGGGCGAGGCGGCACGATCGCATACCTCCAGGCTCCGGAGGCGCTGGTGGCCGTTGACACGCAGTTTCCAGCGTCGGCTCAATCGTTCCTGGACGGCCTTCGCCAGCGGAGCGGAGACGCCAGCCGCGGCCTCGACCTGCTGGTCAATACGCACCACCACGGAGACCACACAGCCGGCAATGCCGTCCTGGCCCCGCTGGCGGCGACGCACGTGGCCCACGAGGCGGTGCCGGGCTTACAGCGTGCCTCCGCCAGCCGGTCCGGGCGGCTCGACAGCCAGCGCTACCCCTCCACCCTCTTTCGGCGGAGTTGGAGCATGGACCTGGGCGGCGAGGTGGTCTCGCTTCGCTACTTCGGACCGGCCCACACCGCAGGCGACGCCGTCGTGCATTTCGAGCGCGCAGACGTGGTCCACATGGGCGATCTCGTGTTCAACCGGCGACAGCCGTTCATCGACCGCGGCGGCGGGGCTCGCGTGGACGGATGGATCGCCCTCCTGGAGAGCGTCCACGACCTCCACTCCGACGACACGGTGTTCGTGTTCGGCCACGCTGGCGAGGCCTTCCCCGTCCTCGGGGATCGGTCGGACCTGCTCGCCATGCGCGATTTCCTGTCTGCGCTTCGCGACGCGGCCTCCACCTTGGACGGCGACACGGTGGCAGATCGCGTGGCCTCTCTGGAGGGAACCGTCTTCGATGGGCTCGACGACTGGGGGCCGGTCGCATCGCGCGTCGCCTCTGCCATCGTCGATGAGTACGCACGCCCGAACTAAGCTCTCCCCAAGCGTCCCATCTGTCGGCAGCCCTCCGCATGGGCCCGCTGGCGCCAGGCATACAGCTGGAGATGACCCCAGACATGCTTCCGCTTCCTGACGACGTCGCGTCCGTCCTTCCTGATCTCATCGACCGCGCTCTCGCGGAGGACGTCGGTCTAGGCGACGTCACGACCGAGGCGACGATCCCTGAGGGCACACGTGCCTCGGCGCGCTTTCTCCTGAAGGAGGAAGGTGTCGTCGCTGGGCTCGCGGTCGCGGAGCGCGTGTTCGCCTCGGTGGACTCCAGGCTCGCTGTGTCGTGGACGGCCGAGGACGGCCAACCGCTGGCGTCTAGAACGGTCTTCGGGTCGGTCGAAGGGCCCGCTCGCCCTCTGCTGGTCGGCGAGCGGCTGGCCCTCAACCTCATGCAGCGCATGGGGGGCATCGCCACGCTGGCAAGTCGCTTCGCCGCGGCCGCTGCGCCAGCGGTGGTGCTCGACACACGCAAGACGGCTCCCGGCCTACGACACCTCGACAAGTGGGCCGTTCGGCTTGGCGGCGCCCAGAACCACCGCACGGGCCTGTTCGACATGATCCTGGTCAAGGACAACCACATCGCAGCCGCAGGGGGCATTCGTGCCGCGGTCTCGGCCGTCGGTGCGTATCTCGCGCAGCACGACCTGGACCTCCCCGTCGAGGTCGAGGCGCGCACCCTCGACGAGGTCGATGCCCTGCTGGCGGCGGTCGCCGAAGGGCAGCGCGTCGACCGGGTGCTCCTCGACAACATGGCGCGGCCGACCGCCAGCGGGCTGGACGTGAGCATGCTGGAGGAGGCCGTGCGTCGCGTGGCGGGACGCATCCAGACGGAGGCGTCCGGCAACGTGACGCTGGACACCGTCGGCCGCATCGGCCAGACAGGCGTGGATTTCGTGTCGAGCGGCGCCCTGACGCACTCGGTCCCGGCCCTCGACGTTTCGCTCAAGGTGGGCCTGGACCTGACCTGAGCGTCGGCGACCGGAGCCGTACCCTACCGACGCGATGCGTGTCCTCGCCCTTGTCTATGTCTTCCTCGCCAGTCCGGCACTCGGCCAGCCGGGTCTCGGGTGGTCGTGGAGCCCCGAGCCCCGATGGCTCGACGGCGCAGACGCAGGCCGCACGTATTTCGACGGCGGCCTCGACTTCGGGGCCAACTTCGTGTTCACGACCGTCACGGATGCAGAGGTCGCGCCCGTCCTCCTCCGGTTCGATGCGTCCCTGGAAACCATCGTCCGCGTGTTCGACTACCGTCGCGGCTTGCAGGACACGGGGCGAGGCATTTTCGCAGGCGAGGCCTACGACGTCTCCGACCCAGACCGCCCCCGACGTCTCAACGTAGGCCTCATCGAAGACGTCCAGGGGGCTCTCGGCGACGGACGCTGGGGGCCGGACGGCAGCTCGACAGGCGGATTCGAATGGCTCGTCGTCTTCGCAAGCGACTACG
>JBCDLV010000349.1:0-3590 GCA_038744895.1 Bacteroidota bacterium
CCTGTCCGCGACGACGACTCGGGCGAGGTGGTGTTGCTGATCCCCGAGGGACGCGTGATCACGGAGATGGTCGAGGCAGAGACCAAGCTGCGCCAGACGGTGGCCGCGCTCGCCGAGGCACGGGACCAGGCGGAGGCTGCAGACCGGGCCAAGAGCGCCTTCCTGGCCTCGATGAGTCACGAGATCCGGACCCCTATGAACGCCGTGATCGGGTTCGGAGAACTGCTGGCGACGACCGGACTCGACGGCCACCAGCGCGAGTACGTCGAGACGATTCAGCGTGCTGGCGACCGGCTCCTCGGCCTCATCGACGACATCCTGGACTTCTCGAAGATCGAGGCGGGCCGCATCGAACTCGACGAGGAGCCCGTCGTGCTCGGCGACATCGTACACCGCGTGCTGGAGGAACTGGCACCCGAAGCCACGAAGAAGGGGCTCGAGCTGGCGTACACGGTCGCGCCCGGCCTGCCGACGCGCGTGGTCGGTGACGAGAAACGGCTGCTTCAGATGATGGCCAACGTGGTGTCGAACGCGGTCAAGTTCACCGAGGCCGGGAGCATCGACGTGACCGTCGGGCCCTCGCAGCCACTGTCCGGACGCGCCACAACCGACGAAGTGATCTGGGCGGTCTTCGAGGTGCGCGACACCGGGATCGGGATTCCCAGCGATCGAATCGGGACCATCTTCGACCCCTTCATGCAGGCGGATGCGTCCATCACGAAGGCGTTCGGAGGTACGGGCCTCGGGCTGTCCATTACGCGCCGGTTCGCGGAGCTGATGGGTGGCGCGATCGAGGTGGAGAGCGAGGTCGGGGCTGGAAGCGTCTTCCGTCTCCGCCTACCGTTCCAGCCAGCGACCCAGGTCGGGCGCGTCGTCATGCCGCAGAAGTCCGAGATGCTGGCGGGCCGTCGGGTTCTCCTCGTCGACGACGATGACAGCGGCCGTGAGGTGATCGCCGCCCGGCTGCGCCGCTGGGGAATGCACGTCTCCGACACCGCGGACCCTGCGGAAGCCATCGCCTGGATCGTCCGTGGAGAACCCTTCGACGTCGGTGTGCTGGACATGGTCTTGCCCAACACAGATGGCCTCGCGATCGCCGAGAGCATCCGAGAGCACCGAGCCAGCACAGAGCTCCCGCTCGTCATCCTGTCGTCGGAGAACCGCATGCGCCACGCGCCGGACCTGGTGTCGGCGACGGTTCTCAAGCCGATCACGTCGTCGGCTTTGCACTCCCTGCTGCGCCGGGTGATGGGATACACGGCCCCGCGTACACCACAGGCGGCCATCGAGACTGCAGCCCAGCCCCGGCCAGCGTCGTCCGGAGACGGCTACTCCTCGACACCCGCTGGCGGTGACGTGCCGTCCGGTTCACGCGGTGAGGCCCCGCCAGCCGGGCCAGTGGAGAACGGGCACGCCGAGGGTGTGATGCCGGTGGCGGCGGCTCCGCCCCCCGTACACGAGGCGGGCGCGATGCTCGGCACGCAGCAACAGCCCGCTGGCGCCCTGCGCATCCTCCTGGCCGAAGACGAGCCGGACAACCAGTCGCTCGCTCTCCAGATGCTGGGGCAGCTCGGCTATCGCGCCGAGGTTGCCACGGATGGAGTCGAGGCCTTGGAGCGCCTCCATCAGCACCCGTACGATCTGGTGCTGATGGACGTGATGATGCCTCGGCTGGATGGCCTGGAGGCGACCCGCCGCATCCGGCGCGAGCTGCCGAAGAGCCGCCAGCCACGGGTGATCGCGCTGACTGCACGGGCGCTCCGCAGCGACCGGGAGGCGTGCCTCGCAGCGGGTATGGACGGCTACCTGCCGAAGCCGGTGCGTATGGACGCGCTCGCGTCCATCCTCCGGCCCGCAGCGCAGGCGTAGCAGACCTCGCACCGGCGGGCGCAAGCGGGCCGGATCCCCGGTCGGTCCCTGCTGGCGCGTGCTCTGTTAGCGGGGCGCGTACATCTCCTCGACGAGGGCGTGGTGCTCGGTCTCGATGGCGGCGCGCTTGAGCTTCATCGTCGGCGTCAGGAGGCCGTTGTCGACCGAGAAGGGATCCATGACGAACCGGAGGTCGCGGACTTTCTCGTGGCTGGCGGCTTCCCGGTTGACCGTGCGCAAGAGGTCATCGTAGGCAGCCCGGAACGCTGGGTCCTCCGGATCGCGGCTCCCGGTTTCTGCGCGAACTGCATCGACGTCGGGGACGATCAGCGCGGTCAGATGGGGACGGCCCTCGCCCACGACCATCACCTGCTCGACCAGCGGACTTCCGGACAGCGTGCCCTCGATGGGGCCCGGGTAAATGTTCTTTCCACCCCGCGACACGATCATGTGCTTGATGCGGTCTGTGATCCGGAGGTAGCCGTTCTCGAACCGGCCGACGTCTCCCGTTCTGAACCATCCGTCCGGGTCGAAGGCCTCTGCGGACGCGTCGGGGCGCTCCCAGTAGCCGTCCATCACGTTGGGGCCTTTCGCTACGATCTCTCCAGGTTCCGTGGAGAGCGTGGTGGGGTAGTCGTCGCCTTTCACGGTCGCCAGCAGGTGGCCGTCCTCCAAGGAGCGAATGCCAACGGTGACGCCTGGCATGACCCACCCGACGGTCCCGTAGCGAGGGGCGTCGAACGGGTTGGCGGCGAGGACAGGCGCCGTCTCGCTCAGGCCGTATCCCTCGATCAGTCGCACGCCAGCGGCCTCAAAGAACTCCCCGATCTCCTGGGGAAGCGCGGCGCCTCCGCTGATGGCGAAGCGAACGCGCCCGCCCAGCTTCTCGTGGAGCGTGCTGAACACGAGCTTCTGGGCCAGGTCATTCTGGAGGCCGATGAGGCCGCCTGTGCTCCGGCCGGACTTGCTTCGCTCGGCGATGCTGCTGCCGACGTCCGTGGCCCAGGCGAAGATGAGGCGCTTGGCTGCAGACCCCTCGCGAACGGTACGCTGGATCGTGTTGAAGACGCGCTCGAACAGGCGAGGAACGGCGACGAGAAGCGTCGGGCTGACCTCCGGCAGGTTCTTGGAGATGGCGTCGATCGATTCGGCGTAGACGATCTTGGCGCCAGCGGCGAGGACCACCGCGTAGCCTGCCGTGCGCTCGAATGCGTGGCTGAGCGGAAGGAACGACAGGTGCACGTCGTCCTCGGAGACCTCGTAGCGATCGAGCGCTGCCTTGGCGTTCGACATGAGGTTGCGGTGCGTCATGCGGACGCCCTTGGGCTCCCCGGTGGTGCCAGACGTGTAGATCAACGCAGACAAGTCGTCCGGGCCGACCACGTTCTCGTCGAACTCGAGTGGCTGACGGGCACCGTCGTCGAGGGCATCTTCCCAGGTCACGACTGGCACCTCGGCGCGAGCCTTGCGCGGCTCGGCCATCGACACCACGAGACCGAGATCTGGGCAGTCGTCGAAGGCACGGTCCGCTTTGCGGAGCTGCAGGCCGGTCGACACTACGAGGACCTTGGCGCCGCTGTCGCGAACGATGAAGGCCACCTGGCTAGCAGGTACCGTGGTGTAGAGAGCCACCGTCACCGCCCCGATCGTTTGGGCAGCAAGGTCGGCGATGGCCCACTCCGGCCGGTTCTCGCTCAGGATGGCGACTCGGTCACCGGGCC
>JBCDLV010000350.1:0-3588 GCA_038744895.1 Bacteroidota bacterium
ATGAAGGTGAGAAGGTCAGACATGGCGTTACTTCCTTAGCGTCCCGGCCGACTAGACGGCCGAGACGACCACCTACACCTCGTCCCTACAGGCCGAGTGCCTGGGTCGCGATGCGGAGGATCGCCGTCCGCTCCGCGTCATCCGGCACGAGCGCCAGCGGCACGCTGAGCGCGACCGTCCGCCCTGTGGAGACGCCCACGACCTGGGTAGGCGACGCATGACGCAGGACCGGTCGGGCGCCAGCGGTCGGGCGCAGCATGTCGATTCGCCTCAGGGCCACCGCGTCGGGCCCATAGGCCGTCGCGACCGAGGCCACCGGGACGTCGTCCGGCGTCGAGAGCCGGCCCCCGCTGGCGGTTTCGATCTCCGTGACGTCCGCGATGCCCATCTGCTGGCGGAGCCAGCTGGCGCCGTCGCTTTCGGCGGCGGTGTCGGAGGCCCAGTGCGCGCCCGCGACGATGAGTCTGCCGCCTGCGTCGAGAACGCCACTCAGCCGCTGGCGCAGTGCGTCGGGAAGCGCCTCGAACGCCAGCGGGCGTGTGTCGTCGGGGTCGGGCCAGGCGGTGCGTTTGTCGAGGCCTAGCTCGACCACGACGAGGTCGTACCGCGAGAGGTCGACAGGGCCAGCGGCCGCGGCCTCGTCGGAGGCCGAGTCGACGGCGTACCCGAGAGCGGCGAGCGAGCGAGCGATGGGCGCGACATGGTCGCGTGTGTTGCCGAGGATGGGCGTGAACGCGAGGTCCAGGCGGCTGTGCCCCCACCCTGGCCGGGCGTCGTTTTCGTAGTCGTCGTTGGGATCGAAGTTGAACTGCTCGCCGATCGTCGTCACGTCGAGTCCTTCGGAGACGCCGACCGGCTCCACGAACCCAGCGCGGTTGCCCTGGTCGATCGACTCCGGCGCCGACACCCGGTCGAAGCCGTCGATGACGAGCGCCAGCGGAGCCTCCCTCGGTGCGCTCCGGACGGCGAGCACGGCGCTGGGCCGGCTGGCGCCGCCCGCGTTCTCTGCCACAACGCGGACGCTTCGGACATCGTCGCCGCTCGACACTGCCAGCCGAAGCTCTGTCGCCTCGACTCTCTCGGCGACCGTCCGCCATCCCCATGCGCCGTCGCGGGCTTCGACGCGGTACGAGGCGGGACGAGCGTCCGGCTCCAATGGGTCCGGCTGCGGTCGCCAGCGGAGCTCGATGGCGTCGCCTGACCTCTCAGCCGAGAGGAGCGTCGGGCGAAGCGGCTGGGGGATGAAGGCCTCGCCGCGTTGATCGGCGAGGAACCGGCCGATGCCTTTGTAGACGGCCCGGGCCGCGTCGAATTGAACCCGCGGGTCGAGTCCGAACCGCATGTCGTAGAAGTTCTGGTGCGACAGTAGCTCCAGCAGAAGGGAAGGCACGTTGGGCCGCGCCGCCTCGGAGTAGTTGCGGTCCCAGAGCGGCCTGCGGCGCCAGTCCGGCTCGTACAGCTGGCGGACGTCGTCCACGATTTCCGTCTGGACGAGGTCGGCGAGGTCACGGTTGGCGAGGCGCGAGACGCCGTTCGGGAAGACGCGCGAGGCGTCCATCCCCGGCACGTCGTAGATCGCGAGCGTTCCGACGATGCCCCGCCGCTGGATGCCAGCATCCGTGTGCCATCCCAAGGCCAGGTCGACGGGAATGCCGAGCCCAGGAAGGTCGCGCTGCCCGTTCGGACCGAAGGGAGCGCCGCGGAGCCAGTTGACCCATTCGCCTCGACTCCGGTAGTCGTCGACGTAGTCCTCATCGGGTTCGCCGGTCACGTTGTAGACCTGGCGCGGAGCGCCGGCAAACTGCTCGTAGTAGCGGGCAGCCTCCGTCCAGCGTGGCCGTCCGCTGGTTTGTCCCTCGCGCTGGACGATGCCGACGCCACCTCCGAACCGGACCGCATCGGCGGACGCCAGCGTCCGGGAGTCATCGTGGGCGAGCCACACGGACCCACCAGTGCCGGCCTCGAACTCGTACGTGCCGATGTAGACCCACGTCCCTGCCCCGATCGTCTGGTTGACGAGAACGCGCGACTGGCCGCCCGCGTGGTTGACCAGGTAGGTGGCGGCCTCAGGACGGTTCGGCCCGCTGGCGTAGCTCACGTGGACGGCGTAGGCGCCAGCCTCGGGAAGGTCTGGCTCCCAGATCGCGTAGACCGCGTCGGCATCGTAGCCCGGCGCCTCGCGCGTCGTGCCCAGCGTGAATGGATTGACGCCATCGCCATAGCTGTCGCGTCGTCCGAACCCAGCAGGCCCCATGTCCCAGTCCGTCGCCCCGCGGAACCCGGGATCGCCGTCGTCCACGATCACCTCCCGCTGGCGGACGTCCCGCTCGCGAGGGAGAAGCGTGACGGCCCCGGCGCGCTCCAGCATGGGCGCCAGCTGGCGCGTGACCAGTTGGACCGTCAGCAGGTCCTCGACGGTCGTGAACAGCGTGGCCCGCTGCCACCCCCACGCGTTGGCTCGCGGGTTGTAGAGCCACCCGTGGCTCGGCCAGAGCGCGACGTGGCGTCCCGCGAGACCCGCCGTCGGCAGGCGCCCGCCGACGCGCTGGACCAGCGGTGGGGTACCGACCGCTGGCGCAAAGAGCCTGTCTGGGTCCTGATCGCTCTCGTCACGGGCGAAGTTGGGGACGAGGTCCTGGATGGTCGCCCCGCGCGTCTCGACGCGGATCGGGCGGTTCGGGTAGATGGCCCGGGCGACGCGCTCGACCTCGGCCTGGAAAGCCGCCGCGCCAGCAGGGCGGACGGGAGTGTCGCCGAGGTCTCGCGATAGGCGAACCACCACGGCGTCGCCCTCGACGGTCACCCCCTCGACGTCGACAGACCGCTTGATGGGGAGGCCGCAGTCGGCAGCGCGGCAGCGCGCCAGCAGGGACGTGACGGCCGAAGAGACCTGGGCGTTGCGTGCCCGGCTGGCGTCGACGAACGGTCCGATGGGCGGCGGTGGCTCCTCGGCAGCAGGCGGCGGTGGGGGAGGCGGCGGCGGCGGCTCGACGACGGGCGCTGTGCTGCTGCACCCAGCGATCGCGACCGTGGCCAGAACGAGAAGGGCGATGCGGACAGGCATGACGGGCAGTGGCGACGGGGTTTCCTACGATCGCACCGGGCGGGCATTCGAGGGAACGGAGGACCTACAAGAAAAGCCGCCGCCGACCCCGCCGTCCGCTGTAGACTGGGGGCTCCGTTCTCACAGAGCTGTCGCCACGGGCGCCGCTCCTGGGATGGGGCTTCCGGGTCCGTCCGGGGGCGTGGCGCCCAACGCCGCCCCGCCTCCCATGCCCACGTTCACCGGCGCACCGTCGCGCACCGTCCCCGACTCCTTCCGCCAGCCGTGGCGCGACCACGGCGTCGAGCGAGTCCCGGTCCTCATCTTCGACGATCCAGGCGAGATCGCGCGCCAGGTGGCCCGCCAGGTGCGCACCCTGGTCGAGGGCAAGGCCGCCGCTGGCGACATCGCCGTGCTGGGGCTGCCGACGGGCTCGACCCCGATCGGCGTGTACCAGGAGCTCATCCGGATGCACCGGGACGAGGGGCTCTCGTTCAAGAACGTCGTCACGTTCAACATCGACGAGTACGTCCCGATGGACCCGG
>JBCDLV010000351.1:0-3566 GCA_038744895.1 Bacteroidota bacterium
ACGGCTGCCTGGACCGACCGGCTGGCGATCCTCGACGACGCGGTAGCCGATGCACGCCGCCGAGGTGCCCGCATCGGCCCGCTGGCGAGCCTGCTCGACGCGTGGGAGAATCCGGAGATGCGGTGACGCCGGAACGCGCGGTGCGCGGCCTGATATACCGGGCCTCCGTTCTCGGTTACCCGCTCCGATGGCTCGTGATGTCCTGCTGGTGTTCGCCAAAGTGCCGGAGCCGGGGCGGGTCAAGACGCGCCTCTCGCCGCCGCTGACGGCCGAGCAGGCGAGCACGCTCTACGCGGCCTTTCTGGGCGATTCGCTGGACCGCTACGCCAGCCTGTCCTCGGCACCTGGTGGCCCGGAGGTTCGCCTCTTCGTGGGGGGCGACCCCGACGACGATCGGCTCTCGGCCCTCGTGCCGGACGGCATGCGCGTCGCGCGCCAGCAGGGGAGTGGGCTGGGCGCCCGGATGCTCCGCGCCTTCGTCGAGGCGTTTGCCACGGGCGCCGAGCGAGTCGTCGTGATCGGCACCGACCATCCGACGCTGCCCGACGCGTACATCACGCTCGCCTTCGACCAGCTGGCGGACCCCATGACGGCCGTCCTGGGCCCGAGCGACGACGGCGGCTACTACCTCCTCGGCCTCAACGACCTCGCGCCGGATCTCTTCGACATGGACTACAGCCACGAGCGCGTGTTCGAGGACACCTTGGACCGGATCGCTGGCGCAGGCCTCTCGCCCGTCGTGCTGCCGCCTCACTACGACGTGGACGACGGCGACACGCTCGTCCGGCTGATCGAGGAGTGGCGCTCCGGCGCCGATATCGGCACGCGCACGGCGGCCGTGCTCCGAACCCTCACAGAGTCCAGCAGCGGCACCGACTAGCTTCACCTTCCCGTCCGGATAGCGCTTTCGATCCATGACTCCTCTGACCGACGCCGCCGAGACAGCCAATGGACTCGCCGGCTCCACGCTGTCCACCGGCGGCTCGTTCAAGACGCTGGAGCAGTTCATCATCGAGCGCGAGGGCGAGGCGCCAGGGTCCAGGGGACAGTTCTCGCGGTTGCTCCGCGACATCGCCATCGCCGCCAAGGTGGTCGAGCGCGACGTGCGCAAGGCTGGCCTCGTGGACCTGTATGGCGAGACCGGCACGATCAACGTGCAGGACGAGGTGCAGAAAAAGCTGGACCTGCTGGCGCACGAGGAGTTCGTCCGCGCGCTCCAGCGGGGCGGCGAGGTGTGCCTGATCGGGTCGGAAGAGCACGCCGAGGCCATCCCGCTGCTGTTCGACGACTGCCAGGGCAAGTACGTCGTCCTGTTCGACCCGCTCGACGGCTCCTCCAACATCGACGTCAACGTGTCGATCGGGACCATCTTCTCGATCTACCGCATCCCCGACGACCACGCCGGCCGCGTGACTATGGCGAGCGCGCTCCAGAGCGGGCGCCAGCAGGTCGCGGCGGGCTACGTGGTCTACGGCTCGTCCACGATCCTCGTCTACACGACCGGCAACGGCGTCAACGGGTTCACGCTGGACCCGTCCATCGGCGAGTTCCTCCTGTCGCACCCCAACATCCGCACGCCGGAGCGGGGCCAGATGTACTCGATCAACGAGGGCAACTACAACTCGTGGGACCGCGGCCTCAAGGAGTACATCAAGTGGATGCAGACCGAGGCGCCCGACGACGAGCCCGCCCGCCCCTACACCACGCGCTACATCGGCTCCTTCGTGGCCGACTTCCACCGCAACCTGATGAAGGGCGGCGTCTACATCTACCCGGCCAACACGCGCAACCCGCAGGGCAAGCTGCGCCTGATGTACGAGGCCAACCCCATGGCCATGATCGTGGAGCAAGCCGGTGGCCGCGCCGAGACCGGCGACGGGCCCATCCTGGACGTGGAGCCGGAGACGCTCCACCAGCGGACGCCGGTCTACATCGGCAGTCCGGCCATGGTCAAGGATGCCCTGGCGTTCCTCTCGGGCGAGCGCACCAGCGCCAGCGGGTAGGGCGGTCTACCGGGACAACCAGCGCTGCCTACCCCCTCGTAGCATATCCGGCCACACTCGCTACACGCTATGCGGATTGCATTCGTCTTCGCCCTTCTCCTCTCATTCACACCGCTCTCCAGTGCCCAAATCGACAAAGGAGTCATCGAGGTCGGCGGTGGAGGCAGCATCATCCTATCGCCGGATTTCGTTGTCACGCTTTCCCCGCAGGCAGGCTACTTCGTCACTCCGAAGATCCAAATCGGTGCTTCACCGGTTCTCGTAACGGACTTCGAGGACACGACAGGCTTCCTGACGGTGATCGGTGCCTACTACCCAAGCGGCGGCGAGGCTCGCACGACGTACCCGTTCGTGGGCGCCCAACTCGGGGCCAGTTTCACCGGTGATGGTAGCGGCCTGGCCATTGGCGCGAGGGCTGGTGTACAGCGCTTTGTTTCGGAAAGCGCGGCTATTACGCTCTCCGCCAACCTCCTGACGACAGACGACTTTGATGTCGGCGCGGCGCTCATCAGCCTCAACGCTGGATTCTCGCTCTTCCTCCGCCGCTGAGCTTTGAAAAAAGGCGCCTCGGCCATCTCCGGCCGAGGCGCACAAATCGGGATCGCCAGCTGGCGGTGGGCTAGAAGCGGTAGCCCGCGCGGATGCGAAGTCCTTCGATGCCGCCACTCAGGCCAAGATCGGCCTCGGCAAAGAACTGGGTGAACTCCAGGCCACCACCGATGGCGATGATGAACTCGGTGTCCGAGTCGCCAAAGTCGCCACCGATGCCGGTGTCGACGCTGACGTCGATGTACTCGAGCCCGGCGCCCGCGAAACCATAGGGCGAGAGGTTTGAGTCTGGGCCTAGGTCAAACCGTGCTAGCAGGTCCGCCCGTGCTCGGATGATGGTGAGGTCAACGTCGGTGCCGAAGCTTTCGTCACCTCCGAAGACAACCTCTGCAATGGGTCGGATGGACGGCGTGAGGGGAAGGTTCTCTAGCGGAGCTCCGACTTCGAACGCGAGACCGATAAGAGGCCCTTCAGCCTCAAGGTCGAACCCAACTACGGGCGAGAAGCTGACCTGTGCCTGCGTTGGAGCCGAGAGGGCGAGAAGTCCGACAGCAGCGAGGGAGAGTGCGAAAGCGCGCATAAGGCGTTGGGATGGTGAGGGGACTACCCAGTGTACGGGATCTGTCTCGGCGAACCGTCACGGCCCCCTGGTTTCGCGCCCGAACCAGGAATCGCCCGGTGGCCTCGTGGCGGCTGGCCGGAAGGCAGTAAGGATTCGCCAGCGGTCGCACCGGAGGGTCCTCTCCCGATGGTGGGATCTTGGGTCGCCGACGCCAGCGGGGCCCTGCCTGCTGGCGTGGATGCGGTCGATTGCAGGCTTTAGAAGTGAGCGTAGAACCCTGCGCAGGACACCCGGTAGGCTCACACCCCACACACGACCCCTGTGACTGCGGACGCCCCGCCCATCCCAACCGCTGATCCGCCCTTTCTCCGCCCGGAGCCGTTGGATCTCACGTTCGAGGGCTTCCCGGCCGAGGGCTACGAAGCCCTGGCGAGGCTTCGCGCCGAGCCCCA
>JBCDLV010000352.1:0-3566 GCA_038744895.1 Bacteroidota bacterium
GCGAAGCGGGACATGATGGGGAGGGGTGGGGGAGTAGGCCGGGACGGCCCGGGCTCAGGAGCCCGAAGCCGCCTCGGTCGAGGACCCGCTGGCGACGCTGGACGCGCCTGGCGGCGGGATGGACGCTGGCGCACCGACGCCAGCGGTGGGGTTGAAGGAGATGCCGAGCGAGAACCGCGTGCCCCGGTTGTACTCGGAGAACGGGGCCACCTCGTCGGGGCCGCCGATGTCGAGGCCACTCACGTCGTAGGCCTCGCGGAACGGCGCGTTGAGCGCGTTCTTGACCGAGGCCTTGACCGAGAACAGTTCGAACACGCGCTGCGAGACCGTCACATCGAGCTGTGGCGACGGGCGCTCGTAGACGTCCGGAAGCGGGTTGCCCACGCGCGAGAGGCGCGGCCCGGCGACGTTGAAGAAGACGCCAGCGGAGGTGCCCCGGATGGCGTCGTCGTAGTTCAGCGACGCGTTGAGTACGTAGGGGCTCTGGCCCTGGAGGTCGCGCGTGTCGGCAGCGTCGGGGTTGAGCTCGCGGCGGGCCGCCAGCTCGCGCTCCGTGACCGTGATGCTCGACTCGGTCAGCGAGAGGTTGGCGCCCAGCGAGAGCCGCTCGCCGAGGACGCCGCCCAGCCCGAGGGTCCCGAGCGCCTGGCGGAGCTCGAACTCGGCCCCGAAGACATCGGCTACGTCGACGTTGGCGTAGGACGTCGCCCCGTTCTCGGCGTCGGTGATAACGCGCTCGATCGGGTTGTTGAGACGCTTGTAGTAGGCGCTCACGGCCAGGATCTGACCCGGCGCGTTGAACCACTCCCAGCGGAGGTCGAGGTTCGTGATGAGCGTCCGTTCGAGGGCGGGATTACCCTGGAGCGCGCCGTCCGAGGTAAAGTCGAACGTGGTCACCGGGGCGATCTCGCGGAACGTCGGGCGCGCCAGCGTGCGCGTCGCGGCGGCGCGGAGGTTCATCGTCTCCGAGAGACCGTACACGAGGTTTAGCGACGGGAGCACGTCGTTGTAGCTCCGGTCGGTTCCGAGGCGGTCCTCGCCTCCGATGGTGACGACGGAGTCCGCTGGCGTGTCGGGCGTGGCGAGTGCCTCGGAGGCCACGAACAGCCGCGAGCCCTCATAGCGGGCGCCCGCGATCACGCGAAGCGGACCGAACCCGAACTCAGCCATGCCGTAGCCGGCGGCCACGTCGTTCTGGCCCTCGTACTGATTCTGGTCGCGCGTGGCGTCGATCAGGTAGTGGCCGAACTCGTAGCGCGTGATCTCGCCCGCGCTGTTGGTGCGCGTGCCGGTCACGCCGACGTTCTCCGGCGCGAGGTACTCGGCGAGGTCGTCGCCGTCGGTGCCGCCGAGGGCGACGCCGCGGTCGAGCTCGTAGAAGAAGAACCGCTCGCCGTAGGCGCGATCGGTCCGCTCGAAGAGGCCACCCACCTTCAGCTCAGCTCCGTTGCCGAACGCGCGGAAGGGGAGCGACAGGTCGAGTCCTCCGCTGGCGAGTGTCTCGTCGAGGTCGCGGAAGTAGCGCTGCGGCCCCGGCGGCGTGCCGACGAGCGAGAACGACGTCGTGATGGTGCCGTCGTCGTCCTCGCGCTCGGAGGAGCGGATGGCGGCCTGGCGGAGATCCGGCTGGTCGAGCAGCGTCCGCGCGAGGTTGCCACGCCAGTCGAGTTGGAGGTTGCCCATCTGTGGCAGGACGTGCTCGCCGCGAAGCTGTCCCGACGTCAGCGTCCGCTCGGTGTAGCCAGCGACGATGTCCGTGACCGGCGTGCCCTCGCCGAGCACGTTGTCGACGCCGTCGAGCGTCCGCGCCTCGCTCTCGGTGATGTGGGTGAAGAGCGAGTTGAAGTTGACTTCGTTGTAGCTCCCGAGCTGGAGCGCGAGGTTGGCGATGCCGCCGATCTGGGCCGACTGCGTCGCGCGCGTGTCAGCGCGGAACTGCGTCGTGTCGACGGCCACCTGGCCCGTTGCGTCGTCGCGGCCCGTGAGGTCGACGCGGGCGAGCGTGCCGTTGTCGTAGAAGCTGACGCCCTGATCCGTCGTCAAGCCGATGACGTAGCCGAGCGCGTTGCGGCCCAGCCCGATCCGGTCGCCGAGGGAGAACGAGAGGCTACCGGTCACCGGTAGCGTCCCCTCGGTCGGGGCGATCTGCGGCGAGAGCGCGTTCGAGAGGTTGTCGAGGAACTGAGACGCTGCGGCGTCCTGCCGCACAAGCGGCCCGGTGCCTGGCCCGTCCGGTCCGTCGATCCGTGTGGTCGGGCGGACGAACGACTCGCGCGGCGTGTCGAGCAGCAGGTCGGGCACGGCGAGGTCGCCGGCGCCGAACCGGAAGGCGTTTGCTCCCTGGACCGGATCGATCAGGAACGACTCGCCGGGAATGGCCTCCGTGGCGAACCCGGAGGAGATCGAGAACGACGAGGTGAACTCGGCCGGGAACGACCGTGTGGTGATGTCGACGAGGCCGCCCGAAAAGTTGCCGGGCTTGTCCGGCGTGAAGGTCTTCAGCGTGACGATGTTCTCCAGGAAGCCGGCCGGGAACAGGTCGAACTGGACCGCGCGGCGGTCGGGGTCGGCGGTCGGGAGGACGGCGCCGTTGAGCTGCGTGTTGGCGTAGCGGTCGCCGAGGCCGCGCACGAACACGTACTGGCCGCCCTGCACGCTGGCGCCCGTCACGCGCTCCATCGCGTCGCCGGCGTCGCTCGCCCCGCTGGCGGAGATGGCCTCGGCCGAGATGGCGTCGGAGACCTGGGCGGCTCGCGCCCGCACGCGGAGGAGGCCGACCTCGCTGTTCGTCTCGATGATTTCCTCGGCCTCGACGATGACCTCCTGGAGCTCCTGGCCCGCCGAGAGCGTCACGTTGATCTCGGTCCGCTCTCCGGCTGCGACCTCGACGTTCTGCACCGTCTGCGCGCCGTAGCCGATGAACGAGAACCGGAGCGTGTACGCACCAGGCGCGAGCCCGGTGATCTCGTAGTTGCCGTCGATGTCGGTGGCATCACCGCCGCCGGTCTCGACGACCTGGACGCTGGCGCCCGGCAGGCCGCCGCCGAAGTCACCGTCGACGACGGTGCCAGCGATGGTGCCCGTCTGGGCCGCCGCCAGCGGGGCGAGGAGGATCACGAGACCGGCCAACCGGACTCGTCGGAGCGCGCGCGCGGCGCTCTGCTTCACAAACGACATAAGGGGGAAGGGTGTGGGAGGTGCCGGCGCCAGGCCAGCGGAGGGTGGCCGGGGTGTGGGACCCCGTGCCCGTCAGTGCCCCACGCTACCGGGCCAGCGTTACGGCGCGTTTACCGGCCCGTTACCGGAGCGTTACGCCCTGACGAGTTCCGTGAAGGCCTACCGAAACCCTCCTCGGTCCGTCTCCGAAACGCCCGGTGGTTCGCCTGCCTCGTATTCCTCGGGTGCTGCCCGACCGACCCGTCCCTCCCTACCGTGCGAGCGCCAGCGACAGGAGCCCGAACCCAAAGGCCTTCGCCGGCCCGATCCCGCTGGCGACGGCCACCGCCAGCCGGTCTGGGTCGATGACGCGCAGCTCGCCGTCGAACCGGACGCCGACATGCGGGAGC
>JBCDLV010000353.1:0-3565 GCA_038744895.1 Bacteroidota bacterium
GCCGGTGTCCTCGGCGAGCAGCGGCCACCCGAGGCTGATCAGACCGCCTACCGCGACCTGCGCTACACGTACGGCTCGTACGTCGGCTCCCTTCGGCTGGCGCGGCCGACGCGCCTGCAGTTCTGGGCCGACGCCAGCGGGGCCTCCACGACGACGGTCCGCCTCCAGTTCGACGCCGACGTTGCGTGGGCGTTGGTTCCTGTGTGGGCGCCCGCCATGCGCGTGTTTTGGTCTGGGTTCGGTACGGCGATCGGCACCCAGGTTGCGGCCCGGACCGCTGGCGCACCCGCTCGCGACTGGCGCAGGCCCGGAGCCTTCACGATGATGGGCGCCGCTCTCGCGGCAGGGCTGGCGATCGGATTGCGGCGGTAGCGTACAGGATCGAGCCCGGGTACCGATACTGCATCGGTGGCATCGCTTCCCTCTTTTTACCGCGTTCCGTCGGCTCCGTCAGCCGTGGGGCTCGTGCTGGCCAACTTGATCCCGCTGGTCGGCGTGATCTGGTTCGGATGGGATCTGTTCGGGATCGTCTGGATCTACTGGGCCGAGAACGGCATCATCGGCGCGTATGCGCTGCTACGCATCCTCACCGCTGGCGAGAACCACTGGCTCGACTGGTCTTCGAAGGTGTTCTTCGGGCCGTTCTTCGTCTTCCACTTCGGGATCTTCTGGTTCGTCCACGGGGGATTCGTGTACGCCCTGTTCGGCAGCGGTCAGCCGTTCGTCACGGACGGCGCGAGCCTGAGCCAGCTAGCGGTCGCCGCACCGCTGGCGGGACTCGTCCCCCTGGTGCTGAGCCACGGCGCCTCGTTCGTCTTCAACTACCTACTGGGAGGAGAGCGGCAGGCGTCGACGGCGGGGGCGGAAATGATCAAGCCCTACGGGCGTGTCGTGGTCTTGCACATCGTCATCCTCGGTGGTGCCTTGCTGATTCAGTTGCTGGGAGCCCCGATCCTGGCTCTCGTCCTGTTCATCGTCCTCAAGACCGCGCTGGACCTCACGATTCACCTCACGGCACACGCGATGCGGGCGAAAGCGAACGCGGACTCGCCCGGCCGCGAGCGGCTCGCCCAGGTGTGAGCGACTCCGCCAGCAGGCTCTTCCGATGGCGGGCGAGGCCTCAGGGCGTCAATGCTGAAAGCGCTCGACGCCAGCCGGTGGTCGCCAGCGGACGTCGGGCTCGAACGTGTCCCAGAAGAGGCGGCTGTAGGCCCGGATGAGCTCGTAGCCGGCGTTGTCCGGCTCCCACCGCGCATCCGCTTGGTCCTTCGTCACCACGGTGAACACGTATGGACCGCTGGGCGCGTGCACGTAGACGACCTCGCTCTTGGACCGGCTCACGGCGCCCTGCTTGCTGGCCGCCTGCACACTCGGCGGCAGCGCAGCGATGGCCTCGTCGTCCCAGTGCGTCCGCGTCAGGAGGCGGTGCATCTCGTGGTCCGCCGCTGGCGACACCGCCTCGCCGTCGACGATGCGGCGCATCAGCTCCGACATTTCGCGCGGCGAGGTCTGCCCCCATCCATAGGCCTCCCAGTCTCCGCGGCGCCCCTCGGTGCGGCTGTTCATGCGCGTGTGTTCGAAGCCCCCGGCCGCCAGCCAGTCGTTGATCGCTTCGCCCGTGACCATTCCTTGGAGCCACAGGCTAGCGGTGTTGTCGGAGGCCGCCAGCATTTGCTCGACGGCGCTGTAGAGGTACACGGTCGCGGAGTCTTGCAGCTGGGCGAACAGTTCACCCGCGTTCTCGCCGTAGCGCAGCGAGTCGCGGAAGGTGAGTTCGCCGTCCATCGCCAGCTGGCCCCGTTCGATCTGCTCGAACACGGCCACCAGGATCGGGACCTTGACCATGCTGGCCGTAGGAAAGCGCTCGTCGGGACGGAGCGAGGCCTCGCGCCCCGTCGGCAGGTGGCGCACGTAGACGCCCACGACGCCGTCGAACCCCTGCGCCAGCTGCTCCACCTCGGCCTGGAGCGCGGCGTCGGTTCGTGGCTCGGGCCAGGGCGAGCCCCCCAGAGCAGCTGGCCTGCTGGCGGTGCACCCCGACACGCACACGGCGAGGAGGGCGAGGGTGGGAGCGAAGCGAAGCATCGGGGCGTTGGCAGGGCGAAACAACCTATCACACCGTGTTCGAGGTCGAGATCGAGTTCTCCTGCCCTTACTGCTTCGCACCCATCTCGATGCTTCTCGACCCGAGCATCCCGTCGCAGACCTACGTGGAGGATTGCGAGGTGTGCTGCCACCCGATCGAGGTCGCATACACCGCCGACGGGGACGCCGTGACCTCGTTCGAGGCCGAGCGGCTAGGTCAGTAGCTCATCCCGCAGGCAGCGTCACGACGAACGTGGCGCCCTGCCCCTCCCGGCTGTACGCCGCGAGTGTTCCGCCATGCCCTTCGGTGACGATGTCGTAAGCGAGCGACAGGCCAAGTCCCGTCCCGGTCCCGGCCGGCTTGGTGGTGAAGAACGGTTCGAACACCCGCGTGCAGTCGGCGAGCTTGATGCCCACCCCGTTGTCGACGACGCGAACCTCCACGGCGCCCTCCACGGAACGCGTCGCCAGTTGGACCGCTGGCGACCAGCCCTCGGGAGCGACATCGGCATGTTGCTCCACGGACCACCGGGCGTTTTCCAGGAGGTTGACGAACACGCGTTGGATGGAACGCGCGACCACCTCGACCGGAGGCATCTCTTGTTCGTACGTGCGCTCGACGCGAAGGTCGGCCCCGCGGAGGGAGGTCGAGACCGCGCGTTCGATCAACTCGTGCAGGTCCGCGGGACGCCGGTCGCCACCGACGTCGCGGACGTGGCCCATCAGCCCGTCCACGATGCCGCCGGCGCGGCGCGCGTGGTCTCGGACACGGCTGGCGTTGGACACGATGGCGTCGAGATCACTCTCCACGTCGTCGAGATTGGGTGGCCTGTGCCCCGTGCGTGCCTCTCGAACCGTCTTCAGCAGGTCCGCGGCGAGTTCCGCATTGAGCTCGGCGAAGTTGCCGACGAAGTTGAGAGGGTTCTGGATCTCGTGCGCCAAGCCGGCCGAGAGACGGCCCAGTGACGCCAGTTTCTCGGCTTGCACCAGTTGCCCTTGCGTGGACCGTAGCTCATCGAGTGCCGTCTGGAGCTCACTGTTGAGGGCACCGAGCTCATCAGTTCGCATCCGAGCCATTTCCGCATCACGGCGCGCCGCATCTGCCTCGGCCCTCACCTCGATGGTATGGATCCGGCTCCGCGCTTGTGCAGAGAGGAGGTCTTCCTGAAGCGCGTGGTACAGGCGATAGTGATGGAGTGCGCCTTCGGGATCCTCAGACGCACCGAGGGCCTCTGCGAGCGCCTCGTGCGCCTGGGCCTGCCTGGGCTCAGCACCGACCTCCTCCGCGATTCCGAGCGCCTCTCTGAGGGCGGGCAGCGCGTCACTGGGGCGCCCCATATCCGTGAGCGTACGCCCGATTGCGATCAGGCTGGTCGCCTGAGCCTGCCGGTTCCCAGCCTGGCCTCGGAGTTGGAGCGCCTCGCGGTGCAGTGCCAGCGCATCCTGGTAGTCACCTCGACATCGAGCGCACTGGCCTAGA
>JBCDLV010000354.1:0-3561 GCA_038744895.1 Bacteroidota bacterium
ATGGTCAACGCCGCCGCGGAGCGGGGGGGGCGAGACCCCGAAACCGCAGCCCGCGCCGACGCCGCGCGGCAGGCCCTCGACCGACGCTTCGAACTCCTCGTGCGACAAGCCCAAGCCGATGGTGACGTGGCCCCTGAACGGCCCACTGGCGCTCTCGCAGCGCTGCTGACGAGCGTGGTGTTCGGGCTCCGGGCACTCCACACCGCTGGCGCCCACGAGGCGACGCGCAGATCCGTCGTCGAGGAGACGGTTCGGGGGCTGCGGGCGCAGGAGTAAAAAAAACTGTTGCGACAAGGAACTCTTAGGGCGATAGAGTTTTGGACTGATTGTTCCACAACTCCCCTCCTCCATGTCTGACCTCTCCGGAAAGGTGGCCCTCGTCACCGGTGGCAGCCGCGGCATCGGCGCCGCGACAGCCAAGCGTCTCGCGCGCGACGGTGCCACCGTGGCGCTCACCTACAACTCGTCGCCGGATGCCGCCCAGGCCGTCGTCGACGAGATCACGTCCGCTGGCGGGACGGCGCAGGCCTACCCCTCGAACGCGTCTGACCCGAGCGCGGTCGCCGGCACCGTGCGCCAGGTGGCCGAGGACCACGGCGGCCTCGACATCCTCGTCAACAACGCGGGCGTCTACGTGACCGGACCCGTCCACGAGCTGACCGACGCGGACTACGACGCCAACCTGAACATCAACTTCCGAGGGACCTTCTCGGCGGTGCGCGCGGCGGTCCCGATCCTCCGCGACAACGGGCGGATCGTCAACATCGGCAGCATCGTGGGCACGACGGGAATGCCCGGGCACGCCCTCTACGGGGCTTCCAAGGCGGCCGTCGCGAACCTCTCGGCTGCTGTGGCCAAAGAGGTCGCCGGGCGTGGGATCACCGTCAACACGGTCCACCCCGGTCCGATCGACACCGACATGAACCCGGCCGACGCTGAGAAGAACCCCTCCGCCGATTACCAGCGCTCGGCGACGCCCCTCGGCCGCTACGGCCGCGCCGACGAGATCGCCTCGGCGATCGCCTTCCTCGTCTCCAGCGAGGCGGGGTTCATCACCGGCGCCGCGCTCCCCGTCGATGGTGGCATGACTGCCTAGACCCGCTGGCGCCAGCGGTCCCGGGGTGGCCTCAACCTGCCGTCGTGTCAACGGCGTGAGACGGCCCCGGGAAGAGTCGGTGGAGGTGGTTCAGACCTACAACCTGTCACCGATACCTCGGTACCCTCTGCCGCGGCTTTCTCCGCAGACCCTCCCGACGATGCCTCCCCCCGCCGAAGCACCCTACGAACTCGTCCCTGCCGGCCCCCGCTGGCGGCAGGTGGCGTGGCCTCAGGTGGCGTTCGTGGTGCTGGCCGTCGTGGCCGGGCTGGCGCCGCTCGGCATCGCGCTGGCGCTGGCGGCGTAGCACGCCAGCGGTTTCATGGCGGCTCCGCTTGTCGCCAGCGGGGCACTCGGTAGCTTGCGGGTGCCCCTATAGCTCAGTTGGTTAGAGCAGCGGACTCTTAATCCGCGTGTCGCAGGTTCGAGTCCTGCTGGGGGCACATCGCAAAACGCCCTGCTACCCGTGAGCAGGGCGTTTCTCGTTGATGGTGCTGACAGACTGTTGGCGTATCGAGTTGGCACCTTGTGAGATGCCTACTCCCTCATCTGGCGTATCCACATGTAAGCGTTGTCCCCAATGCGGCGAGACTCAGCCCGCGACGGCGTTTGGTGTCAACCGTAGGAGGGCAGATGGGCTGCAGGCTTAGTGCAAGGCTGGTACGCGTCGATTCCAGGTTCGAGGCCTGGTGGGGGCAGCTAAAGAAGACCGCTGAGCGTCAGTGCTCGGCGGCTGTCGCGGTACCCGGTCCGTGCCGACCTACCGGTCACGTGTACACCGTCTCGACCGTCGCCTGCTTGGCCGGGCCCGAGATCGTCCACACTACCGTGACACGCCCGCTGGCGACCTGGAGAGCGGCCGCGTAGAGATCCGGCGGGCAGTCGAAGGGCGACCGCGACGCCCAGCGCTGATCCCGCTGGCGAACGAGGTCGACGGTCGCATCGACGTCCTGGCGCTGCCACGCGAGTGCGATGTCGCCTTCCTGGTCTCTCCAGCGCGACGCCGAGCGCCAGCGGACCGGTCGCGCACCCGCTGGCGTCGCACCCGCTGGCGTCCACGTCCCCTCGACTGCGAGGACGAGAGAGCCGTCGGTCCAGGAGGCCGATGCCAGACCGTGGCCGTGGCCGACGCCAGCCTCAGAACGAACCGTGACCTCCGCGCGCGTTGCCTTCGCCAGCCGGGACAGAACCTCAGCCGCCGTCACGGACGGGGACGACGGCCAGCGTGCAGCGGCTCACACTGATCAAGCGGCCCTCGTCATCGCGGACCTCGACGCCCCAGACCTGGCTCGTGCGTCCGACGTGGAACGGCGTCCCGACCGCCGTGAGCACGCCGCTCCGCACCGACCGGAGGTGGTTGGCGTTGATCTCCTGCCCGAACGCCGTGTGGCCGTCTGGCGCAGCGAGGTAGGCGCCGACCGAGGCGACGGTCTCTGCCAGCGCGACCGTGGCGCCGCCGTGCAGGTACCCGAGCGGCTGGTGGTGCCGGCCGTCGACGGGCATCGTCGCGACGACGCGCTCGCCGGAGGCCTCTGTGATCTCCATTCCGAGCGTGTCGCCCAGGGTCTCGCGGTCGGGGAACGTATCGGCTGCGGGCATGAGGAAAGGTTCGGGCAACGTCCGTAGTCTGAGGGGCGCGTTTCCCCTCCCTCTGATGTTCGACAGCCTCCGCGAATGGTTCCTGGGACTCGGTGCCGAGTACGGCGTCGACCCCATCATCTTCGGAGCGATCTACGTCGGTGCGATCCCGTTCTTCTTTGGGTCGCTGGCGTGGCTCGGCAAGAACGTCCGCGCAGGCAAGAGCCCCGTGCTGCCCATTCTGGCGGCAGGCTTCTGCTTCATCTCGGCCTACCTGTACCTCATCGTCGCCGGGCGCAACGTGCCGGCGTGGGTCTACGGCTTCGTGGCGCTCCTGGTGGCCTTCGGCGCGTGGAGCACCTTCCGCTCGATCCGCAAGACCATCGACGAGGCCGAAGCCGATATGGAGACCGGCTCAGGCGTCGCGGGGGAGGGATAACACGAGCGCAGACCCCTCGCCTTTGACGCTGCGCGCCGTGAGGGTGCCGCCCATCTGGCGGACGAGCCGGCTGGCGATGGCGAGGCCAAGGCCCGATCCGTCGTAGTCGCGGTTGATGCGGGAGTCCTCCTGCACGAATGGCTCGAAGATGTCCTCCAGCGCATCGTCGGCGATGCCGACGCCGGTGTCGGACACGGTGAGCTGGGCGCGGCCGCCCTCCGCGACCAGATCGATGCGGACGGCTCCTTCAGGAGTAAAGCGGGCCGCGTTGGAAAGGAGCTGGTCGAGTACCTGGTCGAGCCGGGTCGGGTCGGCCTGGACGTCGATCACATCTGCGGGAACGTGCACGTCCAGGGCGACGCCTCGCGCAGCCAATGTCGGCGCATGGCGGTCGGCGACCGCCGCGGCAAGCGCACCGAGGTCGACCGGCTGGCGTGCGAGATCGAGG
>JBCDLV010000355.1:0-3539 GCA_038744895.1 Bacteroidota bacterium
CCGAGCATGAGCAGCTCGTCGCCAGGCGCCAGCGGGGTGGTCGCGTCCAGCCGCGTGTGTACCTCCCCGTCGCGCCCGACGCCGATCACCGTCAAGCCCGTCTGCGCGCCGATGCCGGTCTCGACCAGCGTCTGGCCTTCCAGCACCCGAGGCAGGGGCGTTGTGAACACGTCCACACCGTCGCCCAGGACCAGCAACTCGCGCCCGTTGAGAACGGAGGTCACGGCCTGCACGCCGAGGGAGGCGTAGCTCAGCACGAAGTCAGCGCCGGCCCGGTGGATGGCCTCGACGTTTCGCTCGTGCGTGATCCGGCTCACGATGCGAAGGTCAGGATTCAGCTTGCGGCAGTACGAGGCGAGGAAGATGTTCATCGCGTCGTCGTTGGTGGTCAGCACTACGGACGGCGCGTCGAGCACGCCCGCTTCGCGCAGCAGGTAGTAGTCCGACGCGTCTCCCTGAAACACGCTGTCGCAGATCGGCTCCAGGCGGCGGCACAGCACCTTTTCGCGCTCCACGAGGTGGACCGGCACGCCCCGCTTGCGCAGCGACCGAGCCACGGCTGACCCGACGCGACCGCCGCCTACGACGAGGACGGGGTTCGGGTTGACATCGTAGATGAGCAGCAAATCGTCTAGCTCGCGAAGCTGGTCCTCGGCCCCGATCACGACGAGTACGCTCGACGGCTCTAGAAGCAGGTCCGGGCGAGCGGGACACACGCGGTCTCCCTGCCACACGCCGACGATGCTGACGCCCGAGATCTCGCGCAGCCTCGTCTCGCGGACAGTCTTGCCCGCCAGCGGGGTCCTGTACACCGGGACCTCTGCCAACAGGAGGTCCTCGACGTGTCCGATCGGGTGCGTATGGGCACACAGGGCGTTGACGCGACTCGCCAGCTGTTCCCCCAGCCACTGCTTGAGTGGGAGCACACGCGTCGCACCGCTCAGCTCGAGCACGTCCACGGCGTTGTGGTGGTTCGCAAGGGCGACGACGGGCTCCGCTGGCGCCACCTCCCGGACGGTCAGAACGATGTTCGTGTTGACGGTGTCCTCTCGGTTGGCGAGCACCATTCGGGCGCGGTCCAGCCGCAGCCTCTCGTAGGTCGCCCGTGCGTCGACGCGGCCGGCCACGACCGAGATGCCACTCAGGGACATCTCCGCGGCTGTTGTGGGATCCTCTTCGAGCACGACGTAGGGAATGCCATCGGCCTCGAATCGCTCGATGAGGCCCGGGGCGATCGAGTCGTAGGCGCATAGCACGACGTGGCCCTCCATGCGGTCCGGGACCGCGCGCGGCGCGCGTGTCTGGATCCGGTTCTCCAGCCACGGCGCGTAGAAGAACCGGATGAACGCGAACGGCAGCACGATCAGCAGCAGCACGATCCCCGTCAGCAGCACGACCATGCTGAACAACCGACCCAGGTCGCTTTCGAACGTGATGTCGCCGAACCCCAGCGTGCTCATCACGGTGAGGGTCCAGTAGAACCCCGTCACCCACGAGTGGCTCTCGCCCTCGTAGAGCATGATGTAGTGGAACGCAATCGCGAACACCACAATCACGACGCCCACGAAGGCGACGTACTTGAGCAGCGAGCGCACGTTGCGTCTCGTCTGCTTGTCGTTGAGGAAATACGCGAGCTGGGCGCCGACGACCTTCACAAGAGCCTGGGTTCGGGTCTGGGTGTCAGTCTACGTCCGTTCGTGGCGCATCTCAGTCGGCAGGGGCCTGTGCCGGCCCCGCTGGCGACCTGCCCCGTCCCCTGAAGCGAACGGCTCCGCTGGCGGTCGCCGCCAGCCGGGGCACGATGCGGGCCGGTCGGAGGCCCGCTGGCGCCGCCAGCGGGCGGTTGCCTTGAGGCACTCATCCGAGCCCTTTCCCGAGGGAGCGAGGGGCGTCGCGCAGACCTGTTGTAACAGGCGGAACGATCGGCCAGCACGAACGAGGCCCTAGCTGCGACCCGCCAGCCGGTCGAAGGCGCGCTGCTGCTCCGTGCCGGGCGGTACAGCGTAGGGGTCCGGCGGCAGGTTCACCATCCGGATCACCGGGTAGCGCTCGCGGTGGAGGAACGGCTGCGCCGGCTCCGAGATGTCCTCGCCGATAATGAGCACCATCGTACCCTGGTCCGTGATGCGCCCGCCGGCGGACGAGATATGCTCTCGCTGGTTCTCGACGTCCCAGGTATCGGTCCACTCGTAGAGCCACTTCGCGTCGGCCTCCAGCAGGCGGATGCAACCATGAGACGCCGGACCGCTCGTCGGCAGCGCGTACTGGTGCATGTGGATGCCGCGCTGCTCGTGGAGGTTCATCACCCAGTACATCTCCCACAGCTCGGCGTCGGGGTCGCTCGACCCGTACCCCGGCGAGAGCGTCGAGACCCGGTATTCTTGCTTCCAGTTGACGTTGAAGCGACCACTCGGCGTCCGGCTGGATTCGGCGCCGGTGTTGAGGATGCCCCAGCGCTCCAGCTCGCCGTTTGCGTAAGCGCCCCACGCCTGGATCTGCTTGTCCAGAATCACGATCTGGTCGAGATCGGCAGCGCCCGGGTAGTAGCGCGGGAACGGCGAGTAGGCGCGGAAGTCGAGCCCGAAGTGGGTCGGCACGACGAGCGTATCACCGGGATAAAGGTTTTCCAGGTCGTTTCGGTTGAGCAGCCACAGCAGCGGCTTGATGACCTCGCGGTCGCCACCGAAGCGCCGGTAGAGCGAGAGCCGTGCCTCCAGACGGTTCTGGCCCTCCGGGATGATGTAGTAGTCGTAGTGGACACGAGGCACATCGCGAATGGACTCCGCCGAGCGGAGCTCCATCGTCTCGTCGAGCCACGCCTGACTGAAGTACGTCACCGCTGCGTCGGCGGCGAAGTCGGCCGAGATGGCGCCGTCGGCAGCACGTTCAGCGTCGGATTGGGCCACGGCCAGCCCGGCCGTGGACAGAAGAAGGAGTACAGCTACAAGCGGTCGCATGGCGGGATCTCAATCGTTCAGGTCAGTATACCGAGCAGGCCCCCAGCAGGGTCCGTACCACACCGGACACGTGGATCGGATACCTCGTCAAAACGGAGCCCACGGCCGACGATTGCCCGTCCCTGCTGGCGTCAGGCCGCCGCGCCCTCCGCACGCAGGTGCGCCAGTGGCTCCGTCGCGGCCAGCACGATCAGCGTGTCTCCCGCGTGGAGGATCACGTCGCCAGCGGGGTTGAAGTGCCAGCTGCCGTCGTCGCGGAGCACGCCGATCACGACAGCCTCGAACCGCTGGCGGAAGTCGACGTCGGCGAGGGAGCGACCGTCGAGCAGGCTGCCGCGCTCGATCACGACCTCCTCCAGGTCGAAGTCGAGAGTCCCCACGCCCAGCACCTTCTCCATGAACCGGTCGACGCGCGGCCGCAGGATGGTCTGCGCAATCCGATCGGCCCCGATCTCGAGCGGGGACACGACTTTGTCAGCTCCGGCCCGCAGCAGCTTGTTGACCGAGCCCTCCTCGTTGGTCCTCGTCACGATGAAGAGGTTCCGGCCCTCGGCGATCTCGCGCGCCGTCAGGGCCACGAAC
>JBCDLV010000356.1:0-3536 GCA_038744895.1 Bacteroidota bacterium
CGCCAGCGGGGCCGTCTCTACGGCATCCTCACCCGGTCCAGGGCACCTGCCGGGTACCTTCTCGTTCCTCCCGTGCGCGACGCAAGGCCGGACCGCGGTCCCCTGCGCCGCGCACGCTGTCTATTCTGGCCCCGCCGACCCCCATGCAGACCGACGTCCGAGCGATCAACGAGGTCGACTACGTCCTCGACGTAACCGTCCCCGCCGAGGACCTCCAGCCTCAGATCACCGCCGCCCTCAAGCGCCAGCGGGCGCACATGAACCTCAAGGGGTTCCGCCCCGGCAAGGTGCCGCTTACGGTCGTCCGCAAGATGATCGGGCCCCAGGTGGCCATCGAGGTCGCCGAGCAGGCCATCGGCGAAGCGTTCCGGACGGCCGTGGCCGAGGACGACGCGTACGAGCCGCTCGGACAGCCGCGCCTCACGGACCTGTCCTTCGATCCGGACCAGGAGGAGGAGCCGCTCACGGCGACCGTCAAGTTCGGCGTGCGCCCTGAGTTCGAGATCGCCGACCTGTCGTCGGTGCCCGTCACGCGCGTCGTCCGCACCTTCACGGACGAGGACATCGAGGCCGATCTCCAGCGCCGCCGCGACCTCGCTGCCACAGAGGAGGATGCTCCAGAGGGCGCAACGATCGAGGAGTCCCACGTCGCGATGGTGGACATCCAGCCCGTCGACGCCGAGGGCAACCCGACCGGCGTGAAGCAGAACGCGGCGCGCCTCGTGATGGCCAACCCAGACCTTCGCTCAGAGATGAAGGAGGCCCTGACCGGCCTCGCCATCGGCGGGGAGACGACCGTCGAACTGGCGCCGCTGGAGAACGGTGAGCCCGTCGAGGGCGCCGAGCCGGACCGCTATCTCCTGACCGTCGTCGATGTCCTGGAGCGCGTCGTCCCCGAGGTCGATGCGGAGTTCATCCGCCAGCAGACCAACGGCGAGACCGACTCGCTCGACGACCTCAAGGGCACCATCCGCGAGGACCTCGAAGGCCGCTGGTCCGCCCGTGCCAACCAGGCGCTGGAGCAGAAGATGGCCGAGGAGTTTGTGCTGGCACACCGGGAGATCGTCCAGGTCCCGGAGACACTCGCAGAGGCCTCGCTCGACGCCATGTTCGAGGAGACGCGCAAGCAGTTCGAGGGCGAGATCCCGCCGACGTTCGACGTGGACGCGTGGCGCGACCAGAACCGCCAGCAGGCCGAGGACCAGGTCCGCTGGCTCCTCGTCAAGGACAAGCTGATCGAGGACGAGGGACTGGAGGTCACCAGCGAGGACTTCGACGCGGAGTTCGAAAAGCTCTCCGGCGATGGCGCCGACGCGGAGCTGGTCAAGCAGTACTTCACGGCCCAGCCACAGCTGCTGGAGCAGATGGGCGACCAACTCCTCAACCAGCGTCTGTTCAAGTCGCTCGAAGAACGCTTCCAGATCGTCGAGAAGGATGCGGAGGAGATCCGCGCCGAGGCGGAGGCCCGCCGCGCCGAGATGGAGAAGGCCGCCGCCGAGGCGCCAGTCGAACTCACGCCAGCGGCCGACGCATCCGACGAGGCCGACGCCGAGGACACCGAAGCCACCGACGAGGACGCGTAGCCGCCCGCTGGCGCAGTGACCATCAGGCGCCCTCTCTCCGGGGAGGGCGCCAGCGGGGCGGACCATCGCACGCCCGCTGGCGCAGGCCACCGGGCCGGCCGATCTGTAGTCGGAGGGCGGTACGCCGAAGCAGCTGGAGGACAAGTCTCCGGTGATCGGGAGCGGTCCGCCGTCCTTGGTCCGCCGTCTCCCGGTGCGGAAGCTGTACCTCAGCTGACTGGCAGACTGGTCGAGTTTGCATCTCGCGAGACGTGCGTGGCGTTTCGGTGGGACTGGTCATTGTCCTCCACTGGCGGTCTCAGTGGACGAGCCTTCCTGTTGCCGTGCCCGACGTACCCGGAGCCCCGTCCGCTCCCCACCCCTGGACCCCGAGCCGATTCGCCGCCGCATTCCGTGAGCACCGGACGCCCCTCGTCCAGTACGTGCTCGGGATCGTCGGCGACGGCCCGGCGGCGCACGACCTTGTCCAAGACACCTTCGCCGACGTGTGGGCCGACGGTCACGATCCGTCGCGCCCGCTCCGCCCGCTCCTCTTTTCGATGGCCCGAAACCGAGCCCTCAACCACGTCCGAAACCGGAACACGCGGTCCGGCAAGCACGACGAGATCCGGAACGACTCCGAGATCGCGACCCTGCCCACGGACACACTCGATGCGGCCCCGCTGGCGGAACGCCTCGCCGCATGGGTTCGCGCACTTCCAGAGCGCCAGCGGGAAGCTCTCACGCTGACACGCTTCCGCGGCCTCTCGCACACGGAGGCTGCCGACGTGATGGGGCTGTCGCCGCGGACCGTCAACAACCATCTCGTCCGTGCCCTCGCGACGCTCCGCGACCGCCTCGCGGCCTTCGACCCCGACCTCCGCCTGTGACCTTCCGTCCTGCCCGGCGCTACCCTGCCGAGGTTGCCATGCCTGACCGACCGCTCCCGCCGGATCTCCGGCACGCCCTCGACGGGCGGCCGGACGCTGACGCCCTCCGTCGCGTCTGGGACTCCCTGCATGATTCCGATCCGTACCCCCTACCGCTGGAGGTCCCGACGGACGACGACGCGCTCGCCTCGGTCCGTAGCCGGATTGCCCGCCCCTCGACGCGCGCGCAGGACCGGCCACCGATGGCCCGCCGAGAAGCGATTCGCCGACGTCGGTGGGGGACCACGGCGGCTGTGCTGGCTGCGGTCGTGGTGGCATGGGGCGTCTGGAGCGCGCCTGTAACGATCCAGTCAGGGGCTGGCGAGGTGCAGGTCGCAGAGCTGCCGGACGGGTCCCGCGTCCAGTTGGCAGCAGGCTCCACGGTCCGATACCGCCGCGGCTTCCGTACGCTCTCGCTCGTGCGAGCAGACGAGCGTCGTGTGATGCTCCAAGGCGAGGCTTTTTTCGAGGTCGAGACAGACGCGAGGCCTTTCCGGGTCGAGACATTCAACGCTACGGTGGAGGTGCTCGGAACACGGTTCAACGTCCGCGCGCGCGCGGACGATCGCGATGCATCCACGGTCGTCGCCGTGGAAGAGGGACGGGTCCGCGTCGCGGGATCTGGAGATGCCCGCACGCTCCACTCGGGAGGAACGGCGGCGGTGTCGTTGGGCTCTCTCGACGACGCCATGGTGCCAACGGAGCGGATTGGCGTGTGGCGGCGTGGCGGGTTTGCTGTGGAGGATGCGCCATTGGGCGATGTGCTCGACGAGGTCGAGCGCCGGTTCGGCGTGGTCGCGGATGCCGATCCGGGCGTTCCGCTGGATGTCGCGGTGACGGTCTACTACGGCGCTGACGCGACCGCCGAGGTCGTCGTCCACGACCTCGCTCTGGCGGCGGGACTTCGCTACCGTCCGGTGGCCGGCGGCTTCGCACTCACGGCCGAGTGAAGCTCGTCCTCGCGACCACGATCCTCCTCTCGCTCGCTGCGGTCGCCAGCGGGCAGCCGGCCGATGAGTCGCGCCACACCGTCGTCTTTCGCGAC
>JBCDLV010000357.1:0-3492 GCA_038744895.1 Bacteroidota bacterium
GGCCCAAGCGGTCCACGACGAGCACCACCTCCCGGATGGGACCGTGAGGCCCGCTGGCGACATCCTGGCGACCCGTGCGGCGCTCGCCGCTGAGCACGCTCGCGCCGACGGCCCTGATTACCTGTTCTACCCTGCTGCCGCCGCGGACCTGGTCGAGCGTCAGCGGCATGCGGCTCGGCAGCTGGCGTCCTCGGCTCGTCGAGGACACCGCCTCCTCGGCACCATCGAGCGGATGCTCCGCCAGCGGGGCCTGCCAGCGGACCTTCGGTTCGTCGCGGTGATCGAGAGCGCCCTGAACCCGTCGGCCGAGAGCTGGGCGGGCGCGCAGGGAATCTGGCAATTCATGCCGCAGACGGCGGCCGACATGGGGCTGGACTCGCTCTCGGTGCGCGACCCGGTGGCCTCAACGGCGGCGGCAGCGCGGTACCTACGATGGCTCGGCCACGAGTTCGACGGCGACTGGCAGCTCGCATTGGCGGCCTACAACTACGGCATCGGCCGGGTGGCCCGGCTCGTCCGCGAGTACGAAGAGGCCGAAGGCGTCACGCCGACGTTCTGGGATCTCCATGACCGCCTCCCGCGCGAGACCCAGGAGTACGTCCCGCGCTTCATCGCTGTCGCCGAGGTCCTCGGCGCCCGGGGCGAGGCCTAGATAAACAACCGGCCCGACGGTTTCCCATCGGGCCGGCCGGCAAGCAGGGAGGTTCCTGCAATAGAGTCACCGGTAGCAACCGGTGCTACCGCAGTCTACGCACGAGCGGCGCCGTTCGTGCCCGCTGGCGCCAGCGGGGAGGCATCATCGCACGACGGTGATCGTTCGCGTCGCCTGCGCCTCGCCGGCGGACAGCACGACGACGTAGACGCCCGACGCCAGCTGGGACGTGTCGAGGCCTGCGCGGTGGCTACCCTCGCTCTGGTCCTCGTCGACGAGGACATCGATCTCCCGTCCGAGGGCATCCATCACGGTTAGCCGCACCGGCGCTGCCCGCGCCAGCTGGTACTCGACCACGGCGCGGGTGCGGGACGGGTTGGGGCGGGTCGCGAGTGTGAGCACGTCGGGCGCTTCAGGCGCCGCCAGCGGGACAGCCTGCGTGCTGGACTCGATGCGGAACACGGTTCCCGTCTCGGGGTGGCCATCCGGTCCCTCACCGTCGAAGGCGATCCCGGACAGCACGGCCCGTCCGATAGCGTCAGGACTCGTCTCGGCTGCGGACTCCCATGCAGCGTATCCGCGCTCGCCAGGTGCCATGTCGAGTGGGCGGTGCCATGAGATCGGCTCTGTCGTGCCTTCGTCGGATCGATTGCCGATGAGGTTCCACCGGCCGTTCTCGTTCACGTCGGTGACGACGGGGATCAGGCGGACGTCGTCCCGAGAGTCGCCGGGTGTGCCCGACCCGATGTCCCAGAGCTGAAACGGAACCCGCGTGGTCCCGGTAATTGCGCCCGTCGTGTCGGCGAGGACGGCGAGGTTGGGGGTCGCGGAGGCCGTGAATCGGACCTCGAAGTCGTTGGGAAAGGCGCGGCTGGCGTTGTCTCCTGGAAGGGCGACGTCGAGGAACTGTTCGTAGGTCTGGGCCCCGCTGGCGGTGACGAACCACTCGCCACCGTTTGCCTGCTGCAGGACGCCAGCGGGAGAGTCGGGGACGGGGAACCCTCGGAGGGAATTTGCCGCGGGGACGGGCTCCGCGAGTAGTCCGTCCGCATTGGCGACGACGGAGAACTGACCAAAGGCAGGGATGAACGCCGTGAACGGACGGGGCTCGGTCACCGATCTCGATCCGAGTCGAGAGGTCGCGACCCGCCAGTAGAGCGGCGCCCGTCGGTTCAACGGAAGTGCAAACGGACTGACCGTTATCGTTGTGCCTTCGACAAAGCGCCGAACGATCGGGACCGTGGAGTCAGACGTGTCCAGGATCTCTAGCGTGTAGCCTTCTGTCCCAGGAACAGATTCCCAGTTGAAGAGGATCGGCTGGTTTGGAGCGACCACCGCACCTGGATCGGGGACAATGAGTGCAGTGGAATCAGGTGGAGGTGGCGGCTCTTGGTTGGCTGTGAGAGTACCAGCGTCGTACAGACTTTGCGCACGGTCCGAGACCTGGCGGAGCGATGCGATGCTTCGTAGGCGGTCGCCCGCGCGCGCGAACAGAAAGCCGACGTCGAATACGAGCCGCTCGCCCGGTGCGAGATCTGCCGCCTCGCCGGAGATTACCCCCCGGACATCTTGCGGAATCGTCGCCGCCCCGATGCCATCGATGTTCTCTTGGCTCCAGAACGACTGAGTGACTTCGTCACCTGAGAACCCCCATCGCGTGACGGGATTTCCAAACGTTCGGCCAAACCCACCGACCCGCAGCGTATCCCCGTTCCTCCACAGCCCCCGGAGGTACCGATCTGCTTCCATACCGTTACCGGGTTCGGACCAGACTCCAGCCTTGTCCGGAGGTAAAGCACCTGGTGACCCGCTCAGCACGTCGATACCGAGTGCAGGTGGCGTCCCGTATCCGTCTCGTCCTTCGTCCTCTTCGTCTCCGTTGTAGAAGACGAGCATCTGTCGGGTCGAGTCGGTCCCAACTCGGTCGTCGTTGAACTGGCCCAGGTCCGCGTCGATGAAGAGACCTGGCTGGACCCGCTCGATGGGTGCTGTGGTCCGGTTGATGACCTCGAATCGATAGAACGTCGATGTGTTCAGTTCGATCGTGTCGTCGTCGCCGAATGCCCACGCCGTTGCCTGAACTTCGATGCCTAGCGGCTCTTCCATGGACCACTCGTGCTCGCCGCCCGCGTCGTTCATCACCCACCACGCCGTCTGGCGGCCGAACACGGCGGGGAGTTCGCCAGCGGTGAGATCGATCACCCGCGTACCGTAGCCGGCATCCCCGAGGTCGAGCGATTGGGTTGGCTCGCTAGGTCCCTGCAGCCCGTCGCCGTCGGTGTCGATGAAGAACGGCGCGCCCCAGGCGATGGGCCACTCGGCCATGTCTGTGGTCGCCGCTCCCTCCTGTGCATACGTGCTTAGATCCGTGACGCGGACGACCCAGATGCGGTCGAGGGTGGCACACCGCTCTGCCGTCGTCTGCCCGCTGGCGTCGAGGGGCCCGGGCCAGAACTCCCACGGGCCGTAGGTGGAGCCCGCGAAGCGGAGGTCACCGTCGACCCGGCCGCCGACCCAGAGCGCAGTCGAGAACACCGGGCTCAGACCCGACTCGATGGGTACCTCGTACTGGGCTCCGCCTCCGTTCCAGAACAGCGCTCCATTGTTGAAGAGACCCGCTCGAACGCCAGTCGCGTCGAGGAAGCCTTGTGCGCTCGCGTCTTCGCACACATTGGCAGACAGTGCAGAGCGCTCAGCTGCAGCAGGCACCACTTTCTGTGCGGCAGCGGCTGGAAGAAGGAGCAGAGCCGAGAGAAGCAAACAGCGCATAAGTGCCATGTGGACGTACAGCAATATTCAACCACATGGATACTGTCCTCAGGGGACTTCGCGGTGACCCA
>JBCDLV010000358.1:0-3482 GCA_038744895.1 Bacteroidota bacterium
CCCGCACGACTCTGGACACCGAAGAGGTCGCAGAGCAGCAGGGTCACAAACCGTGGGTGGAGCACCTTCCCTTCGCCATCGCTGACGTTGAACGACACGATGGAGAGGCGGTCGATATCGGTTGGCCCGAGGATCTCGATGCGGTCGTTCGCACCCCATCGGTCCATCACCATCGCCAAGTGTTCGTGCTCCCGCTGGCGGATGGCCTCGATGCCGACGGACTGCTGAATTTCGAGCGCCAGAGCAGCTCGAAGGGTTTGGTACAGCCCTGGCGTTCCCGCCGTCTCGCGGGCCTCCACGTCGTCGATGTAGTCGTGGAAGATGGAGTTGACGTACACGACCGTGCCACCGCCGCCGACGGTCGGGGCGAGGTCGGAGGGGTACAGGGACTCGTCAAAGACGAGGAGGCCGGAAGCCCCGGGTCCTCCGAGGTACTTATGCGGCGACAGGAACACCGCGTCGAGGCGCCCTTCCGGATCGCCAGCGGGGGTCATGTCGATCTCGACGTATGGACCGGACGCGGCATAATCGAAGAACGCCAGTGCGTCGTGGCGGTGGAGCACGCGTGCGATCTCGTGGACGGGTGCGAGCACGCCGCTCACGTTCGATCCGGCGCAGAAGCTGCCGATCTTGCGCCTCCCCTCCCACTGTGGATCTGCGAGGTGCTTCTCCAAGTCGTCGAGGCACACCTGGCCATGCTCGTCCAAGCCGACTTCCACCACGGTACACAGGCCTTCTCGCCATGACACTTCGTTGGAGTGGTGTTCATACGGCCCAACGAAGACGACCGGGCCGTGCTCGCGGAGATCGTACAGAAGCCGTCCTGCCGCGTCCTCGCCGAGGGCATCCGTGAGCCGAACGCCGAGGTCCCGCAGCGTCGCGGGCGGGATGGCGATGCCGAGGATCTGCTGGATCTTGTGGATGGCTGCGGTGGACCCAGCGCCGCAGCACACCACCTTGCCTCCAGGTCCTGCGTGGACTGCCCGCTTGATAGCATCTTCGGCTTCGTGCAGAAGTCGGGTCGCCGTGCGACCGGTCAGGCTGTCTTCGGTGTGCGAGTTGGCGTAGAGAGGGGCGACCATCGTCTGGAGCGCGTCCTCGACGAACGCCAGCTGGCGGCCGGACGCCGTAAAGTCGGCGTAGACGAGGGGGCGCCGCCCGAAGGGGGTCGTGACGACGGCGTCGGCACCGATCGTCTCGCTGCGTAGAAACTCAGGTGTGAAGTCCATACTCCATGATAAAGGGATACCGCGCTAGAGCGCTATGAAACAGAGGCTTTCACACGTGTTCGACACGCCGAATGTTCGTGCCGACCGCTGGCGGCTACCGTCGTTGAATGGCATCGCGGAGGTCCTGTTCGGCCTGACTGTCGAAGGCCACCAGGCGCATTCGCTCTGGCAACGCATGGTCGGCGCTCCACCTCGCTAGCGAGTCGACGGCGATTCGGGCGGCACGGCGAGGAAGAAACCCGTAGATCCCCGTGGAAATGCACGGGAAGGCGATCGTTTGCACGCCATGCGACCTGGCGAGGCTGGCACTGTTCCAGTAGGCAGACGCCAGCGCGTCGTCCTCCCCGTCCTGTCCTCCGCGCCAGATCGGCCCTACGGTGTGGATCACGTACCGAGCCGGCAGGCAGAATCCGGGCGTGATCCTCACGTCTCCGCGAGGGCAGCGGACACCTGGGCGTACCACAGGGATGGCACGACACGCTGCCAGCAGGTCGGGTCCGGCCGCTCGGTGGATGGCGCCATCGACCCCTCCTCCACCCAAGAGCCGTTCGTTCGCCGCGTTCACGATAGCGTCTACCGCCAGGGTCGTGATGTCCGCGCGGACGACGTCGATCACGGCCTCGCTTCGACGAACTGGCCGTTGTTCACGATGGCCCACGCGCGGCCGACCATGTCGGCGCCGACGAACGGTGTGTTCTGCGACTTGGAGTGGATGTGGCGCGTCTCGAACGTCCATTCGGTCGAGTCGTCGAAGACGGTCAACTCCGCCTCGGCACCGGCCTCCAGCGACGGGACGTCGATGCCCAGGATGGTGCGCGGCGCCACCGCCAGCTTGCGAACGGCTGTCGCCACGTCGAGCACGCCGGGACGCACGAGGTCACGGACCGTGAGGCCCCAACACGTCTCCAGCCCCAAGATGCCGAAGGGCGCTTCGATGTATTCGACCTCTTTCTCGAACATCGCGTGGGGCGCGTGGTCGGTCGCGATCACGTCGATGGTGCCGTCGGCGAGCCCGTCCTTGATCGCCTGCACGTCCGCGGCTGTCCGGAGCGGCGGGTGCATTTTCGTGTGCGTGTCGTAGGACGTGTCCTCGACCGACTGGTCGGTGAGCGCCCAGTGGTGCGGGCAGGCCTCGGCCGTGATCGGGACGCCGCGCGCTTTCGCCTGGCGGACGATGTCGACCGCTCGTGCCGTCGAGATGTGGCACACGTGGACGTGCCCGCCGGTGAACTCCGCCAGCAGGGCATCGCGCGCGATCATGGTCTCCTCAGCCAGGCCGGGGATGCCGGGCAGTCCGAGGCGCGTGGCCACAGCTCCCTCGTTCATGTGGCCGTGCGGGTTCAGCGTCAGATCCTCTTCGTGCCCCAGGATCGGAACGCCGAGGGTGCGGGCATACTCCAATGCTCGGCGCATCAGCCCTCCGTGCTGCACGGGCGACCCATCATCGGAGAACGCCACGGCACCCCCCGAGACCATGTCCGCCATCTCGGCAAGCTCCTCGCCCTTGCGACCCTTGGAGACCGTTCCGATGGGATACACGTCGACGGCCAGGTCAGCAGCCCTCGACCGGACGAACTCCACGACGTCTCGAGCGGCGATCGGAGGGTCCGTGTTGGGCATGCAGGCGACCGCGGTGAACCCGCCGAAGGCAGCTGCGCGAGCGCCCGTGTCGATTGTCTCTTTGTGCTCCTGGCCGGGCTCGCGAAAGTGGACGTGCATGTCCATCCACCCCTGGGAGATCGTCTTCCCGCTGGCGTCGTACGTGCGCACGCCAGCGGGCGCATCGAGGGACGCAGCGATCTCCGCGATGCGGCCGTCGCGGATCAGGACGTCAGCGCGACGCGAGTCTCCAGTGGTCGCGTCCAGGACGGTGCCGCTGGAGAGGAGAAGGTCGAGGGGCATGGGGCGCGGAGAGGTGCGAGCGGAAGCTACCGGCGAGGTGCAGCGCGATGCCTCTCCGAACACGTCGCCGCCCTATCCTGTCCCGCTGGCGGAGGCCCCCCGTCTCGGTGTCCGACGCCCAGTACCGTGCGCCTTGGCGCCAGCGGTGCGCCGTGGGCTCCGCTGGCGCCACAGCGTGCCCGGATTGGACCATCAGTCTGGGTCGAGCGTGTGGTCGATTCGGGCCACGATGTCGACGAGGTGGTCACGCGTCGCGGCATCGCGCGTCGAGTCGACGGCGCGTTCGGCCTCATCCATCACACGCAGGAGAGCTCCGCGGGCCGATGCCCGAACATCGGACTGGCTGATGTC
>JBCDLV010000359.1:0-3469 GCA_038744895.1 Bacteroidota bacterium
AGACGGCATGGCCTTACGAGAGAAGAGCGTCGGGGGCCGCATCGCGAAGCCGGTCGCGGAGCGTGCGAAGCGCGCGGCCGATGTGGTTCTCGACCGTCTTTCGGGAGCAGTCCATCACGTCGGCGATCTCGGCGTAGCTCAACCCGTCGAAGCGGCTGAGGGAGAACGCCTCCTGCTGGCGCTCGGGAAGCTCGCCGAGCCACTCCCGAATCCGCGCGCCCAGGAGGGCCGCGTCGGTCGTGTCGTCGGGCTGGGTGGGGGAGGGCGTCGCGGGCATGGTGTCGAGGAGCTCGCCACGCCGGCGCGTATCGCGAGCGTGGTTGTAGAGCGTGTTGCGAACGGTCGTGTAGAGGAGGGCGCGGACGGAGCGGCCGGGGTCGAGCGACTGTCGACGGCGCCAGAGGGTCACGAAAGCCGTCTGGACCGCGTCGTCGGCTTCTGCGGGATCGAGTGACCGGGCGTACCGGAGGAGGTCGCCGTGGAGCCGTCGGAACAGCGTCTCGAAGCTGCGCCGGTCGCCCCCGCGAATGCGGACGACGAGGTCGGGAGGGAGGTCGGAGGCGGTCATCTGCGAGCTATACCCGTCAGGCGGTTGCTCCCCCCAGCGCGGTCGGAAGGTCGCGGATGGAGCATCCGCGGACGGAGCATCCGAAGGTCCCACTGGATCTCGCCAATCGGCCCGGTGCGTGCCGTGTAGGCTTCGGCCGACCTCCACGCCGTTGCCATGCTCGACCGCCGCCAGTTCCTGACCCGCCTCGCCGCTGCCGCCCCGCTGGCGGCCGTCGCAGGCGCTGCGATGGCTCGCCCCGCAGCCGCCCACGCCGACGGCGTATACATCTGCCAGGGTGAGGGCTACGATGCCCTGTTCACCTGGCGCGACGATCGCCTGTGCACAGGCGACGGCTACGACGCTCACCTCAACCTCGACGACGGCCGGATCTACGAGGGCGAGTCGACCAATCGCCTGTGGACGGTCCGCGACATCGGCTCAGGCGTCGTGCTCTACCCCGGCGACGGACACGACGGGACGCACATGCTCCGCGAGGGTACCTACATCACGACGCGCGACGGCTACGACGCGCTCTGGACCATGCGCGACGCCAGCAGCAAGATCTACGTCTGCCAAGGCGACGGCTACGACGCCGCCTACACCGTCCGCAACGGACACCTCACGCCGACCGAGTGGTTCGCGACGCTCCTGGCCGTCGGCGCGCTGTCATGACCGTTCGTGTGCTTGCGGCCGCGCTCCTGGTCACCGCTGGCGCCGGCTGTCTCGGTGCCGCGGCGACGCCAGCGGACCCTCTGCCGGATACCTCGACGCCGATCGCCGTCGTCCAGGAGTTTCTCCTCGCCGTGGAGGCCCGGGACGTCGAGCGGATCGGCGCCACGTTCGCGGACGACGCGCCAGCGGAGTTCGACGCCCTTCGGGACGGAACCGTCTCGGCCGACGAGGTCGAGCGCAACGCCCAGACGATCTCCGGCAGCCGCGCCGTCCGCGCGGAGTGGACTGACGGCCGGATGATCGTCCACGTCGAGGGGCCGCGCTGGTCCGAGCGGATCTGGGTGGTCGAGACGCCAGCGGGGTGGCGCATTCTGGACTTCTAGGCCCTCGCTCCTGGGCTGGCGACACGATCTTGCCAGCGTGGACTTCTACACGCTTCTCGCCCTCGCCGCCGAGTGGGACCGCCTCCTGGCCGGTGCCCGCATCGACGACGCGTGGACCCAGAGCCCGCGCGAGCTGAGCCTCAGCCTGGGCGACGGCGGCCACACCGTCCGCGTCGTCTGCGAGTCACCCCAGACGCTCCTCTTCCGGTCCGCTGGCGGCGGACGCCAGCGGAGAAACACGGCGGATGTCCTCGGCGGGCTGGCAGGACGCACCGTCGAGTGCGTCCGCACGGCCGAGCGCGACCGGCACCTGTTCTGGGATCTCGACGATGGGAGCCGGCTCCAGGTGGTCCTGTTCGGCTCACGTCCCAACGTGCTCTGGGTGCAGGACGATGCCGTGCGCGCCGCGTTTCTCGACGAGGCCGAGTGGGAGGTACAACCGCCGCCCGAGCCGCGCCCGGCGCCGCATGTTGAGACCGCAGACGCGTTTGCAGCCCGCTGGCGCAGCGACCGGAAGACGGTCGCACAGGCCGTTGCCTCCGCTGCGCCGCTGTTCACGCGGACCCTCGCGACCGAGGCCGTCTGCCGCGCCGGACTCGACCCCGATGCGCTGCCAACAGGCGCAGACACACCACAGCTGTTCGAGGCTGTCCAGGCTTACGAGGCGGTGCTCCTCGACCCTGAGCCGCACGTCTACTGGCGCGGGCGCGTGGCCGAGGCGTTCGCGCTCGTCCCGCTGGCGGCTGCACCAGCGGAGTGGCGGGCCGAGGCGTTCGACTCGGTCGATGCCGCCCTCGGCGTGTGGGCCAAGCGCCAGCTGGCGCAGCGGGCCTACACCGACGGCTACCGGCCGCTCGACAAAGCGCTCGCCGCGGCATACGGCCGGCGCCAGCGGTCGGCAGAGGCGATGCTCTCGGAGCTGTCGCAACCATCCCGCGCCGACCGCTACGAGACGTGGGGGCACCTCCTCATGGCGAGTGGCAACGCGCCAGCGGGTCGCGAGTCGGTCACCCTGGACGACATCATCTCCGGAGGCGACCCCGTCGAGATCCCACTCGACCCAGCGCTGACCGCCGTCGAGAACGCCGAGCGATTCTACGACAAGGCCCGCCGCACACGCCGCGCCCGAGAGTCTGCCGAGGCACGGTGGGAGAGCGTCTCTGCCGAGGCCGAGCAGACGGGCGATCTGCTGGCGGCACTCCGCGCCACGGAGACCGTCGCCGATCTCCGCGCCTTCCAGGAGACGCACGGCGATGCCGTCGACGCGATCGTCGGCCAGCGCTCCACGGAGGGTCCTGCCGAGCCCTTCCGGCGGATCGCGCTGCCAGCGGGGTTCGAGGCGCTCGTCGGAAAGAACGCACGCGGCAACGCGCACCTGACCACGCGTGTCGCCAGCCCGCACGACCTGTGGCTCCACGCGCGCGGCGTGCCGGGCTCTCACGTGGTGGTCAAGCGGCCCGGGCGCGACTCCGAGGTGCCGCCCCACACCGTCGCCGCTGCGGCCCGGCTGGCGGCCTGGTTCTCGACGGCGCGGACACAGAGCGTGGTGCCGGTCACGGTCACCGAGCGCAAGTACGTCCGCCCGATCAAGGGCGGCCCGCCCGGACTGGTGCGGGTGGACCGGGAGGACGTGATCGACGTGACGCCGCAGGCGCCCTGACCTTCGCCAGCGGGTCTGCGCCAGCGGTGCGGGACCGCCGGGACGTTTGGAGCGTAGGGCCTGGCGCCACCCCCCGGTGGCCCGCCCTTCTCCCCAGCCCGTCCTGCCATGACGTGGTGGCAAGCCGCCATCCTCGGCCTCGTCCAGGGCCTCGCCGAGTTCCTGCCCATCTCGTCGTCCGGTCACCTCGTCCTGGGCGAGTAC
>JBCDLV010000360.1:0-3461 GCA_038744895.1 Bacteroidota bacterium
CGGCAAGGACCCGAGCAAGGTGGATCGCAGCGCGGCCTACGCCACGCGGCACGTCGCCAAGAACCTTGTCGCGGCCGGCCTCGCCGACGAGGCGCTCGTGCAGGTGGCCTACGCCATCGGCGTGCCGGATCCCGTCTCGATCCGCGTCGAGACGAACGGCACCGGGACCCTCCCCGACGCCCGCCTCGCCGAGATCGTCACCGAGGCGGTCGACCTCCGGCCGGCGGCCATCACGGCGCGCTTCGGCCTCATCGACCTGGACGCGGCCGTGCGCCCGCGCTACCGGACGACGGCGGCCTACGGCCACTTCGGCCGCGAGGGCTTCCCGTGGGAGCGGCTGGACCTGGTGGACGCGTTCCAGGCGGCGGCCTCCGAGGCGGTGGCGGCGTAGCGGGCTGACGCAAAGAAGTGTGGGAGGTAGGTTCGGCCGGTCTGCCGTCTTCCTCTGTGCGCGTCGTTCTCCTCTCTGCCCTCCTCGCCGCCTCAGGGTGCGACGCCGTCCGCTACGAGCCGGAGGGCGAGAACGTGGTCGACGTCCCCGAGGCGGAGCCGGCCGTCGTCGACCTCGTCGCCGCGGCCGACACCGTCGTGCTCTGGGGCCGCGTCGATCTCCGGTACGACATCGAGGCTCCGGGGGAGGTCCTGGAGGTCCGCGTCCTCCTCGACGACCGTTTGGTCGCGTCGACGCAGAACCCGAAGCAGGTGTCCGTCTCGACCTTGGGCGTGCGCGACGGGTTCTACCGCCTCCGGGTCGCGGCCCTCGTGTCGGCTGGCACGGGCAGCCTCAGCGACCGGTTGGGAGGAGAGTGGGTCGAAGGTGTCGCCGAGCGCACCGCCCTCGTGGACAACGCGCCGCCCGGCGCGCCGGTCGTCTCGGCGGGCGTCGAGGAGGGGTTCCTGGAGGTGAGGTGGACCGCCTCGACACGCCTCTCGTTCGAAGAATATCGGATCTCACGTGACGGCGTGTTCGTGGCCACGATCACCGACCGCGCCGTCACGTCGTGGCGCGATCCCCGGTACACGGGCGGTCCGAGCCTCTACCGTGTCTTTACGAGGGTCGCTGGCACGAGCGCCTCAGGGCAGACCGAGGTCGCGTTTCAGCCGGCGTCCGTCCGCAGAGCGGTTGCCGTTGAGCCCGGCGTCGTGCAGGTGTCTTGGTCACCAACATCGTTCACAGGTGCGTTCTCGCGCTACGTCGTCTCCCGCGCCTTGGAGAACGACCCGGCCTTCACCGAGGTGGCCACGGTGAGGGCGGCCTCCGACACCATCGCCATCGACCGTCCCGACCCGGGTCCGTTTGGGACGCGCTACGTGTACTCGGTGCGGACCGAGCCGTCTCGGAATCCGTCCCCCCCGACGGCGCCGGTCCAGACGTGGCCCGAGCCGGACCTCGGGGCAAATCCCACGACGTTCGTCTCGGGGCAGGGCGTCCTCGTCGGGCCGGGGCAGACCGACACCGGGCGGACGCTCACGGCGCTCGACGCCGAGACGTTCGAAGAGCGGGCATCGATCAGCACGGGGAGCGACAGCCTCCGGGCCATGGCGTCACCCACCGGCGACCGGCTCGTCACGACCGGTGTCCTCTTCACGGCCGCGGCCCGGGAAATCACCGAGCGAGATCCGGCGACCCTCGCCGTCCTCCGCACGTTCCCACTGGAGAGCAACCAGCGTGTCGGCGAGCAGATCCAGGTCACGGACGACGGGCGCGTGTACTTCGATCTCTGGGAGCAGAACGGCCCGACCGCGCAGGCCGGGAGGGGCGTCGGGGTTTTGAACCTGACGACGGGCACGTTCGAGGCTCCCGTCGTCACATCGGGCTGGATGATCGGGGCCTCGGGCGACGGGCGGTATGTGATCGTTGCAGGTGGCGGCCAGCCGGTCGGCCTCCTCGAGCGTCAGGCCGGCGGAGGGCTCGTCCGCCTCGGGGACGTACCGGTCAACGTCCGCGCGGTCCTCAGGCAGCAGGCGGCCGTCGTCGCGTTCTCAGAAGGCCAGGTTGCCGTCTACCAACTCCCGGACTTTTCGGTCGTCCGCACGTTTGCCGTCGACCCCGAGGTGGAAGACCTCGACCTTGACGAGGTGAGCGGCTATCTCTACGATGTCACGTTCTCGGAGGACCGCATGTTCACCGACCTCCCCGAGACGCTCATCGCGTACGACCCCGAGGCAGGTGCCGAGGTAGGACGGCTGGCGGTTTCGGGCCGTGCCCGCTTCCCCGGCCCCGGCCCGCGGCTCGTCGGCGGCCGCGTGTGGTGGGACGGCCGCACGCGCGCGCTCGACGCCTCCCGCCGATGACCATGCTGAACGCTCTCACCGCGTGCCTCCTTGGGGCCGCCCTCGTGTGTGTCGCGGGCCTTCCCGCCTCCGCTCAGGTCACGGTCTACGTCTCGTCGGGCGTCGACGCCAACCGCCTCGGGGATCTCAGGAACGCGCAGGACGGAGCCCTCGAGTTCGCCCAGACCGCACTCGACGTTCCGGCTGTGGCCACCGACGTCTTTCCGGCCGTGCCGGCTCTCCGGGCCGATGTCGCGATCGGGCTGGACGCAGCATTCAATGTCGGCATCGAGGTGGGAACGGCTTCCACAGGCGGGCGCGTCGACTACCAAGACCGCACGGGGCAGTACCGCTACGATCTGGTCGCCTCGCGCGTCTACGTCGGCGGGTTTGGCGAGTGGGTGATGCACCGCAGCAGCGCTGTGACCGTCGCCTCGACGCTTCGCAACCGGTACAGTGCCTCGCGGCTGGACCTCGACGAGGTCCTCGTCGCCTCAGGCCAGACACTCACGCGTCGCGACGTCACCTTCCGGCAGGTCACGTTCAGCCTCCAGCCCGAGGTTGCGGTTGAGATCGGCCTCCCAGGGCCGCTCGGGGTCCGCCTCCGGGCCGGATGGGAGCAGGTTCTGTCCCTGGACGCGATGACCTCTGACATCGAGGTGGACGATCTCTGGGTCGCGACGACGTCCGAGCCCCGAAGCATCAACTGGAGCGGTCCCCGCCTCGGGGTCGGCCTCGCGTTTTCTCGGTAGTCGCCCCGAGGCGGTTCCGCCGCATCCTCACACCGGATCCCTGCCTCGGGGCCGTAGGTTTCACGTCCAACTGAAACCAGCGCCGGACGCCCGGCTCCCCCGATGGACCACAAGGAAGGACACTACAAAGTCGCCGACCTCGGCCTCGCCGCCGAGGGCCGCAAGCGCATCGAATGGGCCGAGAGCCGGATGCCGGTGCTCATGAAGCTCCGCGAGGAGCACAGCCAGTCGAAGCCCTTCGACGGCTACAAGATCACCGGCTGCCTCCACGTCACCAAGGAGACCGCGGTGCTTATCGAGACGCTCAAGGCGTGCGGCGCGGAGGTCGCGTGGAGCGGCTGCAACCCGCTCTCGACCAACGACAGCGTCTCGGCCGCGCTCGCGCTCGGCCCCAAGGGCGACGGCGACGGCGTCGAGATCTACGCCTGGTACGGC
>JBCDLV010000361.1:0-3453 GCA_038744895.1 Bacteroidota bacterium
GGCGTCGTCGCCCGCAGCGGCGAGGGCGGCACCGAGGTGCTGATGATCTTCCGTCGCGGCGCCTGGGACCTCCCCAAGGGCAAGCTGGACGAGGGCGAGACCGTGCGCGAGGCGGCGCTCCGCGAGGTCGCCGAGGAGGTGGGCATCGACGAGGACACGCTCGCGATCACGGCCGACCTCGGCGACAGCGTCCACGGCTACCTCTGGCCCAAGGCGGGCGTCTACGCCGTCAAGACCACGCGCTGGTACGCCATGACCACCACCGCCGAGGCCTTCGAGCCGGAAGAACGCGAGGGCATCGAGGCCGTCGACTGGACGCCGATCGACGAGGCCCGCCAGAGGGTCGGGTTCGACACACTCCGCGACCTGCTCACGGGTCTGGACGCCGGCGCCCTGGGCCTCTGACCGGCTGGCGCCTGCGACGTGACGCCACTCGCCGAGGTGCCTCGCCTGCTGGCGCAGCGCCAGCGGGGCCACCGACGTCGGCGGGCCGGTTTTAGACGGGGTGAAAAGGCGTGCCGGCACACGAGGAGCGCTGCTGGGGCGTCTAGCTTCGGCTGCTCTGCTCTGGATTCCAGGATTCCATGCGTCTGTTGAAACCCCTCCTCGCCCTGCTCTTTCCGCTCGCGCTCCTCTCGGGGACGCCCGCGCTCGTCGGCTGCGACAGCGGCGAGGAGACGTGCGCCAACGCCGAGACCGAGATCGACCTCGCGGACATCACGCCCGACGGCACCACCCTCGGCGACACGTCCGAGCCCGGCGACTGCATCACCGTCAACTACGTGGGCCGGCTGGCGGACGGGTCGGGCACCTTCGACGAGGGGACGCTCAACATCCTCCTGACGCCCCAGGCCTCAAGCCGCTACCGAACGGCGGCAGGTCTCATCCGCGGCTTCGTTCTGGGCCTGGAGGACATGCAGGTGCGCGAGTCGCGGCGCGTGACCATCCCGCCGCTCCTCGGCTACAACCTGTCGGAGATCGAGGACCGAAACCCCGACGACGATCGCGTCGGCATCCCGTCGTGCTCGACGCTGGAGTTCGACATCACGCTCACGGCCATCAACCGCGACATCCGGACCTGCGAGATCGGATTCTAGCGGCAGGCCAGGCCTCACGGCCCGCCGAGGCCGGCCTCCGCCAGCGGGTCCCTCGGGAGCAGCCAGGATATCCGGAATTCCCGGCGTAGGGGAAACCCTGGTGGTTTCGTACTTTATCAGGAGGTAGGCGCGGCCCGCCGTGCAGTGTTCGTTCTCCACAGCGCTCCGTGCCTCCTGATTTCTGTCTCACAACCCAGAGGTTTGATTTGGCGCTTTACGAACTCCAGGACGCTACGCTCGCCGGCATCGAAGGACAAGGCTACGTGTTCCCCGTCGACACCTTCGAGGGCAAGCAGTACCGCGGCGTATTCTTCGCAAACGACGACGAGGCTGCGATCTCGACGGACATCGACGAGGCCACCTTCGAAGGCACCATCTACCACAAGACGACCTCTGGCGAGGGCGACGTGACCGTCGACGTGACGAACATCGTCGACACCGCCGTCGGCAAGCGCGCCGACTTCAAGGTGGTCTAGAGCGCACCCCCGGACTCTCTCCGACGAGCCCCGGCCCGATGGCTGGGGCTCGTTGCGTACGGTCCCCTCCGCTGGCGCCCTACGCCGCGTCGAGGCGTCGTTGGAGTACCGGCCGGAGCGCCAGCAGGCCCGCGGCCGCCAGCGCCACGAGCGCCGCGCTGCCCGCCCACAGCACGGGCCCCGAGAGGGCCGCCAGCACGAGCCCGCCCAGCGCCGGGCCGATCATCTTGGCCAGCCCCCAGCTGGCGTGGTGGACGCCCTGGTAGGATCCCTGGAGTTCCGCTGGCGCCAGCCGGGACACGATCGTTGGAACGACCGGCAGAAACGCCATCTCTCCGAGGGTCCACACGACGGCGCAGAGCGCGTAGGCGAGGAACGTGTCGGCCGTCACCATCAGCGCCAGCCCGGCGGCGATCAAGGCCACGGCGCCCGGCACGAGCCGGCTGGTCAGCCGGGCCCCGACGAACGCGGCCACCGGCAGACCGATGAGCACGATGAGTCCGCCGTTGACGGTCACCACGAGGCCGTAGTCGAGCTCGCTCAGGCCGTCGGCAGCCATCGTCAGCGGGAGCGCGGTGAAGAGTTGGAAGAACCCAATCCCGACCAGGAGGCTCACCACGGAGACCACCGCCAGCGGGCCGTCCCGAGCCACCGGGCGCAGGTCGAGCGCCTGCCTCTGTCCGCTGGCGCTCTCGGCCTTGGTCTCGGGCACCGCCACGGCGACGAGAACCGCGTAGATCAGGAGCGTCGCCCCCTCCAGCACGAACAGGCCGGTGTAGGACCGCGTCGCGAGGTAGCCGCCCAGCGCAGGCCCGACGGCAGCACCCAGGTTGATCGCCCAGTAGACCAGGGCGTACCCCTGCGCCCGGCGCTCCTCTGGGAGCAGATCGGCCACGACGGCCGAGACGGCCGGGCGGTACATCTCCGCCAGCAGGCCAAACGCCAGCGCGCAGACAGCTACAGCCGCATAGGTCGACGCGAAGGGAAGCAACGCGACCGGCACGGCGCCTCCCACGAGGCTGGCGAGCAGCACCGGGCGACGTCCGAATCGATCCGACGCCCACCCGCCGAGGAAACCGCCGGCGAATGCGCCGGCTCCGTACAGGGAGACCGCCAGCGTAGCGGCCGCGACGCCAACCCCGCGCTGGCTGGTCAGGAACAGCGCCAGGAACGGCACCACCACCAGGCCTGTCCGGTTGATGAACGTGCCGACCACGAGGACCCAGAACGGGCGCGGGATGGCGGCGAGCGCGGGTCTCAGGGACGGCACCCCCGAACGTATCGCGCCCCGGCTCACACGCAGCGAGCCGGGGCGCGAAGATCGGGCTGAGGCCAGGTCTACTTGCTTTCCAGCTTGTCGGCTGCTTTCCCGATCAGGTCAGTCGCCTTCTCGGTCGCCTTCTCGGCGAGATCGCCGGCCACGTCGGCCGCTTTGCCTGCGAGGTCTTTGGCGGTCTCCTTGACGGCATCAGGGGCGAGGTCGGCGGCTTTCTTCGCGGCGTCGCCCGCCACGTCGGCGGCCTTGTCCGCAGCGCCCTTGGCCACGTTGCCGGCGGAGTCTGCGAGGTTCTTGAGGTCCATGGGGAATGGGGGAAATGTCTCGTGAAGGTACCGCCAAGAGACACGCCCCGGAGGCACCGGGCCCTCAGTCCGCCGCCCGCTGGCGGTCTCGGTAGGCATCGCGCGAGTCGAGGTAATCGGCTGCCAGGCGGCCCGAGATCTGCTCGGCGACGAACCCCGCCAGCCGGCCGAGGCCACCGGCCATCTCCTCGGCCGAGAGATCCGCCAGGGCGCGCCCAGTCACCACGTTGCCCACCCCCAGCGGCAAGCCGAACAGCGCCCCGAACCGGTTGGCGTCGAGCACCTCGCGCTCCGCCAAC
>JBCDLV010000362.1:0-3450 GCA_038744895.1 Bacteroidota bacterium
GGCGTCGATGGGGCGAGACGCGGAGGCCGAGGAGCATCTCCGCGCGGCCCTCGCCCGTGACCCCGACGACGAGACGCGCCGCCGGCTCGTGTCGGCACTCCGAGGCCGATGATCCCTGGTGATCCGGCGTTGCGTGATGGAGGGGAACCCACCTTCTCCAGATCATGCGCGTCCCCCTCCTTCTCGCAGCTTTCCTGTTCACGGCCACCGGGTGTGCCGAGGCCGAACGCCTGGTTCGCGACACCATGGACTCGGGCACGCCCGGAACCACAGGCACGTCGGGCCCGCAAGCGCCTCCGGCTCCCGAGACGGGCGAGCCCGCCTGGGAAGTCCGGGGCGGCTCGTTCACGAGCGTGAGCGGTCCGCTCACACTGTCCTGCCCACCGAACCCCTCCCGGGCGACCGTCTACAGCGTTTACGGGCAGAACCCTCACTACTGGGGCTCGTCGCCGCTGTGCCAGGCGGGCGTCCATGCCGGTGCGATCACGTACGCCAGCGGGGGGAATGTCGTTTTCGAGATGCGGCCCGGACGGTCGAGCTACTCCGCTGGCGCGCGGAACGGGGAGTACTCAGACAGTGCCAGCGCCTGGGACTTCAGCTTCGCCATCCTCAACGGTTCCGGCGGCGCGGGCGTGAGTGGCGGCAGTGGAGCGGTCGAGCCAGGTATCGACCGGCCCGGTGCGGACTACCGAAGCTTCGATGCCGGCAGGGCTGGGTATGCGGTGTGCCAGGCGGCCTGTGCCAGCGCCACAGAGTGCCGAGCCTGGACGCACACGGCTCCCGGTATCCAGTCCGAGGGTGGGATGTGCTGGCTCAAGAACGCTGTTCCGGAGCCCGTCCAGCGCGAGGGAATGACGTCGGGCGTCAAGTAAGCGTTGGTAGAGGACGCGACCCCATGTCCCCATTCTAGACAAGCGTCCGCATGACAGGGGTGACCATCACCCACGCCCCATGCGCACCCTCATCCTCGCCTCAGGTCTCCTCGTGTTCTCGGCTGGCTGTGCCAGCGACGTCATCGATTCCGTCGCCATCGAGACGGCTCCTGACGTGTGGCGAACCAACGCCGCCGATCAGCGGGGAGAGACGGGCTACTACCACATCGACTGCCCGCCTGCCTCCGACTACCGCTCGGCGGTCTGGGGATCGAATCCGTACACGGATGACTCCAGCGTGTGCTGGGCCGGCGTGCACGCTGGCGTGATCACCCAGGAGGGTGGCCGCGTCGTGTTCGAGCCGCGCCCAGGTGCCGACCAGTACGCCGGCACAGAGCAGAATGGCTTCGTGACGCGCGACTACGGCGCATGGGGCGGAGGCTTTTACATCGTACCGTAGGCATATCCCGCTGGCGGCTCCGGTGGTCGCCAGCGGTCGCGATAGCCTGCCCCGATCCACGGGGCGTGGCCCTTAGGGAAGACCTGGCGGCCGGTGTGTGTATTGTGGGAGCGTCCCCCCAGACTCACACGATGGCTCGCCTGATCGTCGTGCTGGCGCTCGTCGCGACGACGGCTGCCAGCGCGACCCCTGCCGACCGCCTGTCCGAGGCCCACGACCGCTACCAACGCATCGCGTCCTCCGGCGGCTGGCCCACCGTCCCCGACGGCCCACTCGTCCGACCCGGCGAAGCCGACGCGTCGCAGATTCCGGCCCTCCGCCGCAGGCTCGCCGCGGAGGGGGCCCTGATGGCAGGCGCCTCCGCTGGCGACGTGCTCGACGGCGACCTCGCAGAGGCGCTAGCGGCGACGCAAGATCGCTACGGCCTGTCGCCGGACGGCATCCTCGGCCCCAGGACGCGCGCAGCGCTGAACGCGCCGGCAGGCCAGCGAGCCCGGCAGATCCGTGTGGCCCTCGACAGCTTGGCAGCCCTCGACCTCCCAGGCGCCGGCCGATGGATCCTCGTCAACGTGCCCGAATACCGCGTGCGGGCGTTCGAGGACGGGCGTCAAATCTTGCAGATGCGCGCTGTCGTCGGCGCAGACCGCGACGGATGGCGCACGCCGCTCTTCTCGGATGAGGTCGAGTACCTGGAGTTTCGGCCGGTCTGGAACGTGCCTACAGCGATCGCCCGCGAAGAGCTGGCGCCGCGCGGTGCCGATTCTCTTGCCGCGGAGGGCTTCGAGTTGGTGCGCCGTTTTGCGCCCGACGCAGAGGTCGTCCCTCTCACCGACTCGACCCTCCAGCGGATGATCGACGGCCACCTATTGCTCCGGCAGTCCGCGGGGCCCCGGAACCCGCTCGGTCGGGTCAAGATCATGTTCCCGAACCGCCACAACGTGTATCTCCACGACACGCCGGCGCGTGCTTTCTTCGCCCGTGACGACCGCCGCCTGAGCCACGGGTGTGTCCGGCTGGAGCGCCCGGCTCAAATGGGCGCCTGGCTCCTCCGCCAGCGGGAGGCGGACATCGAGGTCGCCATGAACGAGGGGACGACGCGACGCGTCACCCTGGAGCAGCGCGTCCCCGTTGTCCTGGCGTCTCTGCCAGCGTGGGCGGCCGACGACGGCCAGGTCTGGTTCGCCGGTGCCGGCTACACGGACTGACCGTCCCGCTGGCGACGGCGTTCCGCCAGCGGGGCCGGCGGCTCTATTCGTCTAGCGTGATCAGCGGCGAGCCGGGGACCCACACGCCGCGCCCTCGACTCTGGAGGCTGTTATCGTCGGTGCCGTCGTCGCTCGACGCCACATTGAAGTGGCCGACTACGATGTCCCGCCCCGTTGGGACGCGGCAGCCTGGGCTGGCGGTGCGAGGCCACTGAACCACCTCGAACTGAAAAGACCCGGCGATCCGGCCCTGCTCGGCTTTCTCCAAGACCAACTGGCCCGCCGTGCATGCGACAGGAGGGCATCCTCTCGACGCCGCACGGTCGATCTCCTGCTGGCGCTCCTCATCGGTCATCATGCACGGTTCCCAGTAGCCGAACGCTCCCGGGTCGAGAGCCCCAGTCCGCATCCCGTCTAGCACGCTGCTAGGAAAGACGCCAGCGGTGAACGACGGGCCCTCGCCGTCAGGGTAGCGGTTCTGATCCGAGACACCCGGAATGATCTGAGCGCCGCCCGTGCGACCCTGGAGTTGCGCCCGGAGAACCAGTTGGCACTCCGCGCCCTGCTCGGCACCGACGAACGTCGCGCCCAGAATGGTCACCTGCTGGGCTCGCGCATCGTCGGCAGCCTGCTCGATGGGCTCCGAGTTTCGTTCCGCCTCTGCCCGCATCTCGGCGATTGCGGCCTCGGTCTCCGCGCGCATCTCAGCGATCTGCTCGCGTGTCATGCCCATTGATCGCCCCTGTTGTTCCATGCGGCGAAGCGTGATCTCCAGGGTCTCGACGGCTCCGCTGATGTCCTGGATCGTCTCGGGAACGGTGCGCTCGATGTCTTGCGCGATCTCGTCAGGCGTCATCAGGTCGAACAGCGCACGACCGCCAGGCCCGCTGGCACACGACCACGGAGACGGACC
>JBCDLV010000363.1:0-3419 GCA_038744895.1 Bacteroidota bacterium
AGGCGTCCGGCACGTAGCCGACGAGCGGCGCCGATCCCGGCGACATCGCGTCGCGGATCGACGCGACCAACCCGAGGTCTTCGGGATCGACGACCTCCAACTGGCGCGCGAGGGCGACCTCCGCTTCCTGCACGAGGCGGAGCAAGTCGCCGCTCTCCCAGCGTGCTTGAAGCGACATCAGCTGGTCGAGTGCCTGCGGGAGCGCCAAGGACACGGCGAGCGCGCCGATGGCCGTCAGGACCACGAGCATCAGCGCGGCCGATAGCGTGCGGTCCATGCCGCGCCGTTCGAGCCCGTTGACGATGGGCGAGAGCAGGTAGGCCAGAACCGCACCGAGCAGCGTGAGGGCGGCGAGATCTGGCGCAGCAACGATCAGCGCGATGAGCGCCGCCAGCGCCAGCAGGGTGGCCCACAGGCTCAGCCGGCCCGCGGGCTCCGCCTCCCGTTTGGGGCCGCCGGGTGCGACCGCGGACTGGAGGGTACCGTGGCGCTTCGACGTGGGCGCCTGCGACGGGCGCTCAAGGGGAGGAGCCGTGAGTGTCTCAGCCACCCTCATCGATGGCCGTGGAGAGGTCCGACCCTTTGCGCAACTCCTCGCACTCGCGCGTTAGCTGCTCCACCTCCTCCGAGACCTCGACCAACCGCAAGCCGACGAGCCGCGAGAGCGCCAGCAGCACCTTGACGCCGAGACGGGGGTTGCGGTCCAGCAGGCCAAGCAGGTCCGGCTGGAACAGACTCAGGAGCGTGCAGTCGGTGCTGGCGCGGGCCGTGGCGGTCCGGATGACCTCGTTGAGCAGAGCGATCTCTCCGAAGAAATCGCCGTTGACGAGTTCGACCAGCTCGCGCCCGCTGGGCTCCGATTGGATCGAGACGGCGCCCCGGGCGATGATGTACATGCCCAGCCCGGGCTCCCCCTGGACGAAGATCGACTCGCCCGCCACGTACTCTCGCCGGTGGAGCAGGCGACGGACGGCGTCCACTTCTCGTGAGGAGAGGTCCTCGAAGAGCGGGATGGTGCTGATCAGATCATCGTCAGACGACCGGCCACCACCGAGGAGGCTCTTCCAAAGGCTTTGCATGGGATGCGGAGAAGGGCGCGCCTCCTACGATACGTCCGGTCCGGCTGATCCAGTCCCGGTCCGGTCGAGCAGGGAGAGCCACGCGGCTTGCACCGCCTCCGGCGCATAGGCCGCCTCGAACCGCGATCGCGCGCCCTCGGACATCGAGCGCCAGCTGGCGAGTGCGTGTCGCGTCGCCTCCGCGAGTGCATCGACATCGCCAGCAGGCACGAGGACGCCCGCCCCGTCGCGGATGACCTCCGGCAACCCTGCGTGGTGGTACCCGACCACAGGCGTTCCTGCGCCGAGGGCCTCCAGCACGGCTACCGGGAGGGCTTCGCTCGGGTGCGTCGATGGAAACAGGAGCACGTCGGCATCGAGCACGAACGATTTGACCTCGGCGTGTGCTACGCCACCGTGCGCCGTCACACGGTCTGCGAGCCCAGAGTCGGCGGCCCGCTGGCGGAAGCCACGTTCTGCTTCGGTCGAGGGCCACCGCCCGATGAGGTCCAGCCGCACGTCATGGTCCGCCAGCAGACGCTCGACGACGGCGAGGGCGTCGAGGTAGCCCTTCTCGGGCATCAGGTTGCCCAGGAACAGGAAGCGTACCTCGCGACGCTGCTGGCGCTGGAGCTGCGACGAGCGGACTTCGTCGCGAGAGCACAGCACGTCGGCGCCGACCGTGTTGGGGATTACGATGCGCTTGGCCTCGGGGACGAACGGTGCAGCTCGCTCGGCGAGCCCGTCTGTCAGAAACACCATGGCCTCGCACCGCCCGACCACGCGCCGCGCCGTGCGGGCGGTCATGCCTCGGAACATTCGATCGACGTAGGCGCGGTGGACGACGGCGATCACGCGCCGCGAAGCGCCGAACGCGGGAAGCGTCGTCAGCACGTCGCGCGCATGGCCCAGCGGGTGCGGAGAGATGGAGGCCCACAGCACAGGCGCGTCGGGAACGTCGGCGAGGCGCCGCCGGATGCGCCGACCTGTCGAGACGTAGTGCGCCAGCCGGCGCCAGCTCCATCGGGCTTCCGTCGAGATAAGACGCTCGCCCTCGGGCGCCGATGTCGACAGGCGAACGACCGAGCGCTCCTCCTCGACCAGATCCGCCAGCCGTGCCGTCGCCAGCGTTTGTCCGTCCAGAGGCGGCGGAAACCGGCCGACGACGACGACAGGGGAGGAGCGGCGCTGCATCAGTCCGGAATGGTCTGGAAGGCCCTGGGCCTCCGCGCCAGCAGACGGAGCGCACCGAGCGCGAGGCGGCCGTCGAGCGAGAGGCTCCGGTCGGCCCGCTGGCGGCCTGCCTGGATGGCGTCCCAGAGGCCCGTGCAGAACGCATCGAGACCGAAAGCGCTGATGATCTCGTGAGACCGAGTCCCCCACGCGGCTCGCTCCGCATCGGAGAGGCTCGCTACGCGGCAGAGCGCATCCGCCAGCTGGCGTTCGTCGCCAGCGGGCACGGCGAGGCCGTTCGTGCCGTGGTCCACGAGGTCGGTGGCACAGCCGGCTCCGGTCGAGACGACGACGGGCAGGCCGGCGGCCATCGCCTCGTTGACGACCAGGCCCCAGGTGTCCTTGTGCGAGGGGAGCACGAGCGCGTCGGCCCGGCCGTAGGCCCGGCCGAGTACGTCGCCCCGGGCGAACCCCGTGAACGCGACGCCTTCGCCTGCCTGTGCTTCGAGGGCCGCCCGCTCCGGGCCATCCCCGACAATCTCCAGGTCCCACGGTACCTCGGTCGTGGTGCGATATCGTGCATAGGCGCCGAGCAGTACATCGACGCCCTTGACCTCCGTGAGCCGGGCGACGCACAAGAACCGGCGCACGTCATGTGCGGCCCGCTGGCGTCGAGACTCATCCGCGAGACGGGCGAAGCGGGCATTGTCGACGACATCCACCGGCTGGAATACATGGGACGGTGGGATGCCTAGATCCGTGGCATAGGCGCGCTGCGGCGTGCCGGCCACCAGGGCAGCGTCGAACTGACGTACGATGGCGCGCTTGACAGACTCACGCCAGCGGGCGCGGTCGGCGTCGCCGCGACGGCTGTCGAACATCATCACGGCCGTGCGGCGGTGTCGGCGGCACCACGCAAGTGCCGCGCGCGAGTCAGACGTCGAGTAGCTGGGGACCGCGATGGCGTCGGGCGCCAGCCGGTCCAGTGTGGCGCGAACGGTAGCCTCCATCTCAGGCCCTGGGACCGACTCGAACGTTCGGCCCGGAAACAGCGTCGTGCGCGCTGCTTGCTCCTGGCTCCACGCATAGGTCTCGTCGGCAGATGCCGTCTCGATGGCCGTTAACTCGACGCCTCGCTCGTCGAGGAAGGTTCGCAGCGCGTCGAGTCGGGCGACGTGGTACGGCCCG
>JBCDLV010000364.1:0-3418 GCA_038744895.1 Bacteroidota bacterium
GGGGCTTGCGCACCGACGTAGACACTCGCGAGGTGCCGGAAAGCGCGTGCGACCATCGTGCTGTCGCCAGCAGACCGGAACGCGAGGACGGCCTGGGTCGCCGCGGAGTCGGCGATCTCCGATTGTCCGAGGTCACTGTAGATGCCACTCAGAGCGATCAGGAGGTCGCCCCGGGCCGCGGGGTCGTCGAGCCGCGCCAGACGGGCCAGGCCTCGGTCGAGCATCTGGCGAGCCGTGATGGTGTCTCCGTTCGCCTCCAGTCCGTTGGTGTCTTGGAACAGGCCCGCCACAAATCCGGAGACCCGCTCGGCCCGCGTGGCCTCTGCGAGCGCGCGGTCCCGCTGGCGGTCGGCCTCGGCCGCCTGCCACAGTGCAACGCCGGCGCCACCGAGGATCGCCAGCAGGGCGACCACCGCTGCCGTGGTGCCAGCAGCATGGCGGCGGACGAACTTGCCCACCCGGTACGATGCCGACTCCGGTCGCGCTTCGACGGGCAGCCCGTCGAGGTGTCGCTGGACATCGGCGGCGAGCTCGGCAGCGCTCCGGTAACGACGATCAGGGTCGGCGCGGAGCGCCTTCAGGCAGATCGTATCCAGGTCGCCCCGCAGCCGGCGAGCGAGCCGCTCGGACGTCGTCGACCGGAGCGAGCTGGCATCGGCCCCCGGAGTCGCACCGCCAGCGGGCCGCCCGACGACGGAGGGACCGCCAGCGGGATCGGGAGGGAGACGGCCCCCGGTGGCCATGGACGTGGTGACCGCCTCGGAAGGCCGCGTGGGCACGTCGGCGTCCGGACGCGAGCCCGATAGCAACTCGTAGAGCAGCACGCCGAGGGCATAGACGTCGGCGGCTGTCGTCACGGAGCCCCCGTGGCGCTGCTCGGGCGCTGCGTAGGCCGGCGTCATCAGCTGGCGGCCCGTCTGCGTCTGCTCGGCGTCGGGCACGAGGAGCTTGGCGATGCCGAAGTCCAGCAGGCGCACGCGAGGCGAGCGCTCTCCACCAGTCGCGCCAGCGGGGTCTGCGTCGGCGCCCACGGTCCCGACCAGCACGTTGGACGGCTTCAGGTCGCGGTGGACGACCAGACGGGCATGGGCGTAGGCCACCGCCTCGCACGCCTCGACAAACAGCGCCAGCCGCTCGTTCACGCCCAGGCGATGGTGGTCACAGTACGTCGTGATCGGCTCTCCGTCGACAAACTCCAGCGCGAAGTACGGACGCCCGTCGCTCGCTGAGCCACCATCCAGAAGGCGAGCAATGGCCGGATGCTCCAGCGTGGCGAGGATCTGCCGCTCGGCCCGGAAGCGATCCGCGATGTCCGCTGCGAGACCGGGACGCGCCAGCTTGACTGCGGCGGTCTGCTCGAATGCACCGTCTGCGCGTTCGGCTCGCCAGACCTCACCCATGCCTCCCTCGCCGATGCGCTCCAGGAGGCGCCACGGACCCGCCTCCGGCGGTACGGCCACCGGGGTGACGAGCGGACGGTCGAGAAGGCCGCCTCCAGACGCATCGAGGGCGAGGAGCCGCTCGACTTCCTCGCGGAGTGCCAGGTCCGGATCTCCGTCTGGGGTCCGGGCCTCGGCTTCGAGAAAGGTCGAGCGGTCGGCCGGGTCGAGGTCCGCAGCCCGGCTGAAGAGCTGCTCGATGGCATGCCAACGGTCGGAGCGCATGGGGTGCAACGGAAACGCCAGAGGCTAACCACGTGCGAGCACACTCACACACGCCCCCACACACGCCAACCCGGGACGTAGGCGCGTCCGCGCATTTCTCTGCTCACCGGAACCGCAGGTCGCCTGCGCCTTCAAACGCCTTCACCATTCCTCCACTGTCATGCATATCGACCCAGACGAGACCGCTGTCGTGCTCATCGAGTACCAGAACGACTTTGTCAGCGAGGGCGGGGCTCTCCACGATGCCGTCAAGGGCGTCATGGCTCAAACGGACATGCTGGACAACACACGGCAGTTCGTCAAAGCTGCTCGCGACACCGGCGCGACCATCATCCACACGCCGATCCAGTTTGCCGAGGGCTACCCGGAACTACCCGAGCATCCGTATGGCATCCTCAAGGGCGTCGTCGACACGAGTGCGTTCCGGGCCGGAACGTGGGGCGCGGAGATCGTCGACGGCCTCCAGGAGGAGGGCGATGTCGTCGCCAGCGGGAAAGTGGGCCTGGACGCGTTCGCCTCGACCAATCTCGACTTCATTCTCCGAAGCAGAGGCGTCAAGAACGTCGTCCTGGGTGGCTTTCTAACCAACTGCTGCGTCGAGTCGACGATGCGGAGTGCCTACGAACGCGGCTTCAACGTGGTCACGCTCACGGACTGCACGGCCGCGACGAGCGAAGAAGAGCAACGGGTCGCCACGGAGAAGGACTACCCCATGTTCTCGCATCCGATGACCTCTGGCGAGGCACTCGACGCGCTTTCCGGTGGCGAGGCGGAAAGCGCCAGCCGCGGCTACGCGGAGGCCTGACCCGGGCCGGGCCGCTCTCCACCCGCTGGCGTCGAGGGCGGCCTGCCCGCAGATGAAGCCTCCCAGCTCGGGGAGGCTTCCCAAGACGTGGCAACCTGCCACCTCCTTGTGGTGCTTCGAGGCATGCGACTCCAGCGCCAGCGGAGGTCTGCCGGCAGGTCGCCGCGCGGTGGCCTCCTGGGGCTAACCGCATAGTCTCTGATGGTTGAGAGACCGGGTCCGTGACGGCTTCCCGAGGAGAATCCCGTAGGAAGGACGGACTTGCCTCAAGCCTCTGCATGCTCCGCTTCACGATCGCACTCACCGATCTTCTCCACGCGACCGGGGTCGCGACCGCCCAAACCTGGCGGAGAGCACCTGACGCAGCCCAACACGGCGTCGAGAGGGCTGTCGGGCGCCAAGCCCCAGATCGGGCACGACGAGCGACCGAGTCTACCGTCGACGGCATGGTCTCCGCTGGCGCAAGCACCGTCCGTCGTCCCCGAGGCTGTGGCGAGGATGTCGTGGCGTTCCTGGTCGGTCGCGGCACCGAGTGCACCCGGCTGGAGGCGGTTGGCACGGGCCGGACCGTCCTCGCTGCGGACAACGCAACGCCAGAGGGCCGCCAGCAGAATCGGCGCGTCGAGTTGGTACAGCTGTAGCCTGCTGGCGCGTCCCCACCTCTCCCCAGTTCGATATGCGCATCCTTCTCGCGCTCGTGGTTGTCGCATGGGCTGCTCCTGTCTCAGCCCAGTGGCCGACGACCAGTTGGGTCGTCCTGGAAGGCTCAGGGGCCCCGGTGGCCTCCGCGGATCGAGTCGAGTTCGCACAACGCCATGACGGAATGCTGGAGAGCGCCAGCCGGTGGTACTCCGCGCTGGGCTTCCCTGCACCGCGTGTCATCACGGAGGACGCCAACTTCGATGTCCGCCCGGGGGAGTCTCACGTAGCCTTTCTCAAGCCTGCTCCA
>JBCDLV010000365.1:0-3403 GCA_038744895.1 Bacteroidota bacterium
CGGAGTGCAGAGCTCGGAGACGACGCCCCGCGGGTAGGGTTCTGCGCCAGCGGAGGCGGACTCGGTTGTCCGGAACTTCTCCACGGCCGCGTCTAGCCAGTCCCCAGTCCCCAGTCCCCAGTCCCCAGTCCCCAGGCCCCAGTCCCCAGTCCCCTGTCCCCAGGCCCCAGTCCCCAGTCCCGTGAGAGTCCGCTCGATCGCCGCCGTCAAAACTGCCCGTTACGTTGTACTCGGACCAGAGGACGGCCCTGCCGACGAGGTGTGGATGGTATGCCACGGCTACGGCCAGCTGGCGCCGTCGTTCAGCCGTCACGTCCGAGCACTCGAGCAGGCTCGGCGCGTCGTGGTCGTCCCCGAGGCGCTGAGCCGGTTCTACGTCGGCGCCGTCGGAGCGCGAGACCGACGCGTCGGCGCCAGCTGGATGACGCGCGAAGCGCGCGAGTCCGATATCGCCGACACGGTCCGCTACCTCGACGACGTGTTCGTGGCCGCGTGTGCCCGCGCAGACGTCGACCCGCTGGCGGTGCCGCTGGCTGGGCTCGGCTTTAGCCAGGGCACCGCGACCATCGCCCGATGGCTGGCGCTGAGCCCACTCCTGGCGAGGAGGGCACGACGGGCAGTGCGGCTGGTCCTCTGGGGAGGCGGCATGCCGCACGACCTCACGCTCGCGGATCACGCCAGCTGGCTCCGCCAATCCGACCTCACGCTCGTGGCCGGCGATCGCGACGGCTTCGCGACTCCGGCCCGCATCCTGGAGCAAGAGGCCGCCCTGCGCAGTGCCGAGATCCCGTTCGCATCCGTCCAGTTCGAAGGCGAGCACCGCCTCAGCGATCGCGTGCTGCGCGACCTCGCAGGCCCCCTGGCGTGACCGTCGGGCGCTTCGCTCCGAGCCCGACCGGCGACCTCCACCTCGGAAGCGCGCTCGCTGCGCTCGCCGCCTGGGCGAGCGTCCGGCGCTCGGGCGGGCGGTTCATCTACCGCGTCGAGGACCTCGACGGACCTCGGGCCGTCCCCGGCGCGGCCGACCGCCAGCTAGAGGATGCCCGCTGGCTCGGACTCGACTGGGACGAGGGCCCCGATGTCGGCGGACCACATGGGCCGTACCACCAGTCGGAGCGGAGCGGCATCTACGAATCCGCGCTCCGTCGGCTGGCCGGCGACGGCCACCTGTTTCCATGCCGCGTCTCGCGCCGCGACCTGCGCCAGCTGGCGAGCGCACCGCACGGGGCGAGTGGCCTCCCTCCCTACCCTGCGTCGCTCCGCCCTGGCAATCTCGCCAGCGGGTGGTTCGATGACGAGCGCCAGCGGCACGATGCCGCCCTCCGGTTTCGCGTCGAGCCTGGCGCGGTCGACTTTCGAGACCGGGTTGCCGGGGCCGTCTCGGAGGACGTGAGTGGGACCACTGGCGATTTCGTGCTCAAGCGGCGGGACGCGGTCTACGCCTACCAGCTGGCGGTGGTCGTGGACGACCTCGCGATGGGCGTCACCGAAGTCGTCCGAGGGATGGACCTGCTCGACTCCACAGCGCGGCAGATCCTCCTGATCCGAGCCTTCGGCGGCCACGTGCCGACGTACGCGCACCTGCCGCTCCTCATCAATCCAGACGGCCGCAAGCTGTCGAAGCGCGACGGCGCCCTGACGATCCGCGAGGTGCGGGACGCCGGCATATCCGCAGAGTCTCTCATTGGCTGGCTGGCGGCAGCACTCGGCCTTCCAGGTGGCCCGCAGACACCAGCCGAGGTCGCGCGCACGTTCGACCTCGGCCACGTCCGGCCCGACCCCGTTGTCGTGCCCTCCGACCTGATCTCGTTGCTTGCCTGATCGATGCGCCTTGCCCCTCTCGCTGCCCTCCTCGTCCTGCTGGCGGCGCCTGCCAGCGCTCAGATGATGCCCTCGGGTACGTGGACGGGCACCCTGACGAACGCCGACGGAGATCGCCAGCCGGTCGAGGCTGCGATGGAACGCTGCGCCGGCGGCTTCACGCTGGAGCTCGACCTCGGGCCGCGAACCGCGCGCGTGCCGGAGAATGCGCCGGCCACCTGGGCGAACGGCCGTCTCCAGTTCACGACGTCGCGCGTGCGCATGCCTGGCACCCTGATTCCACGTCGTCTCGCATGCGACCTCCGTGCCGGCGACACCGGCATGCTGAGCGGGACATGCACGTCCGGCAGCGAGCGCTACCAGCTGGCGCTCTCCCCGCCCGCCGATGCCTCGTTCGGCTGCGACTAGAGCCGGCTATCGCCACACCGAGCGGCCCGCCAGCTGGCGCCGGGTCGCGTAGACGAAGAACAGACGGCGCGCCTCGACCTCGCGTCGCGCGTCGCGCCAGGTCCACCCCGCAGCGACGCCGTTGGCGAGAAGCGAGCCACCGACGAGCGACGCGGCGACCACCTGGGAAAGCGCGCCCGCCGACGTCAGCGCGACGGTCAGCGCCGGCACGGCCACCGGCACGAACTGAGCAGGCCGCTCGGCGTAGCGCGACACCAACTCGCGGAGGTACCCGACGGAGGCGACGACCGTCTCGATGTCCTCGACCGCCGGCACGACCCGCTGGCGGTAGACACGGGCCGCCTCGACCTGGAAGTCGGCGTCCCACGCGGCAGCGGCCACCTCGTCCGAGAACCCGTCGATAGCGGCGCGGAAGCGCGCCAGCGGGGCATCGAGGTCCGAGCGGATGTCGAGGACCTCTGCGACGGTCGCCCGGTCGAACAGCGGGAGCCGCTGGAGAACGCTCGCGCCGAGCCCGCCGCTGCGGGCGTTCGCCTGCCGAGGCCCAGAGACCGACAGCCGACCCGAGGCGATCTCGTCGCGGAGCACGTCGGCTGTGGGTCCGTCCAGAAGAGGCGTCGTGTCGCCGCGGGCGACCGCGTCGGAGACCGTGGCGGCGTACGTCGCCGCGGCCGCCTCAGCGAAATCCGACGGCCGGGCCACGACCCCGATGCCGAGCGTCTCGATCGCCAGCCGGCCCGACGAGACCGCCGGTGCGAGTTCGGGGAGCCCGCTGGCGGCGACGGCCTCCGCGAGGGCACGTCGGTAGCGGTCCCACCATGACGCGACGGTGCGCTCGACGGCGACCGGATCGACGCGCCGCAAGCCGACGGCATCCGCCAGCCGACGCGGGGCGTCTCCCAGGCCGAGATCGTCTGCGAGTCCGGCGAGCACATCGAGACGTCGGGCCGCGTCGGGCGGGTCGTGATCGCGAAGGCGAACGAGCACGCTCGCAGCCGGGCTGCACAGCGTCACGCGGTCCCCGTAGAGCAGGGCCGCCTTGACGAGCGGGATCCCGACATCGAGGTCCGCCGGAAGCGCTGAGCGCGGCGGTCCGATGCCAACGGTAAGGTGCATGGGGCGTGTGGCAGGGCCACCAGGGTCAGACGACCGGGTGTCACCTCCAGGTCATGCC
>JBCDLV010000366.1:0-3375 GCA_038744895.1 Bacteroidota bacterium
CCGGGCGTAGCGTCGCCCGCTGGCGACCGAGTCCGAGACGGCAGCCCCGCTGGCGACGACCTCCAGCGCGGCGGGCACGACGAGCGTGAGGTCGAGACGGCTCGGGTCGCTCGGATGGTGGACCGTGGGCAGCCACCCGGCGGTGCGGTCGGGCCAGCCGTCCGTGTAGACGACGCGCTGGCCGGCCGCCTCGTCGGCGTAGACGCCAGCGGAGGGCGTTCCCGTGTAGGTCACCTCGACCGACGCGGTCGTGTCCATGTCTCCGAGCGGCACGTAGAGGCCGTCGCCGTCTCGCCAAAACAGCGCGCCCACGCCATCCACGAGAACGGTCGAGATGTCCATCGCGTCGTCGAACCCGAGCGCCAGCCGGGTGAGCGTGTCGGGGACCGCCACGTCCAGTGTGGCGACGCCGTCGAGCCTCAGCGTCTCCGGGTCCAGGTCGATCACGGCGCGCACGGCCCGCACGTCCACGCCTGGCTGCGGCGCGGGCGCCTCGATGCCGTCGTCCTCGGCCGGGCCGGACGCGCCTCCGCACCCGCTGGCGACGGCCGCCAGCAGGACTAGAGCACAGAGACAGAGCGAGCGGCCCACAGGACCCAGACGATGAGGAGCGGCTGGAGCACGAGCCGGGCTCGCAGCGCCCAGCGCGGCGCGAGAGAGCGAAAGCGGTCCGACTCCCTCGCCATGTAGAGGTTCGCCGGGAAGACGGCCACCAGGAGAGCTGCCAGGCCCCAGCCGGCCCACGGCCGCAGCATCGGCGCCAGCAGGCCGATGCCGCCCAGCACCTCGGCGACGCCGCTCAGGTACACGAACAGGCGCGGGGCCGGCAGAGAAGGCGGCACGATGGTCTCGAACATCCTCGGCCGCACGAAATGCGCCACGCCCGCGGAGACGAACACCGCTGCCAGCACGACGAGCGACAGGGAGCGAACCACTAGGGCGCGGGCTTGCGCAGACGCAGATGAACGACCCTGTCCCCTCCTGTGGCGATCAGGTGGACGCGAGCGTGAGTATTGCCTCTCCCTGCCTGTATCGCGTGGATCCCTGGTGATAGCGTGATGCTCGCCCGCGCCGGACGAGATAACGGAACGACCTCAAGGCGAGTCTGCCCGTGGCTTCCCAATCCGGGGACATAGCGGCTAACGACCACACCGGGGGTTTCATCCGCGGAGATCGGTGCCCCTGTCAGGTCGTCGCTGACGACGATCGAGAGCCCTGTTGTGGGGCCATCAGGAGCAGGCCACGACTCGTCGAATGGGTTCACCGTCTCCGCGTCGGTCGATGCCGCCAGCCGCTCAGCTGCGGCATCGAGGCGGATGAACGCATCGCCCTCCAAGGTTCTGATTCCGTCGACCCAGCCGGGATCCGCATAGCCTGCCGTCCGATCATCTGAGACGTAGCCGAGCCGAACCGGCCGAGCTGTTGAGCACATCTCGGTCCGGAGCTGTCCATCAAGCCCTCGACGTGTCAACACGAGAAAGTGCGTACCACTGTCGAAAGCCAGCGCATACGAGCAGTTGCTGCCGTCATTGACGACCGTCAGCTGCTCGCCAGAGACGCCACGCCACTGGCGGAGCACTTCGAACTCGTACGACGCAGACCCCATCTCGAAGCTGTGCTCCTCGAATGGAACGCGCTCAGCGACCTCGCCCGCGAACACCACATCGTGACTGGCGAGGAGTGCGAGCATCCGGTCCGGCTCGTCGAAGGAGTCGGCCTCGAATGCGAGCCCTATCGCTATGCAATCACACGCGGTGGCAGGAGCACACGCGGTGGCAGGAGCACACGCGGTGGCAGGAGCGGCCCACGCGCCGAGGATCACCAAGGCAACGAGAGGCAGCGCACGCGTGAGGTCCATTGCGGTCGGGGTTGGGGAATAGTCTCCGCCAGCGGGCGGGCCTACTCCTGGTCGCCGGTGCCCACCATCTCGTCGATCAGCGCGTCCGAGATGCCCATCGTCGAGAAGCCGCCGTCGTGGTAGAGCGTCTGCATGGTCACCATGCGGCTGTAGTCGCTGAGGAGCGTCACGCAGTAGTCGGCGCACGACGCTTGGTCGGCATTGCCGAGCGGGGCCACCTTGTCGGCGAACTCGAACATGGCGTCGAAGCCCGAGATGCCGCCGCCAGCGGTGGTCCGGGTCGGGCTCTGGGAGACCGCGTTGATGCGGATGCCGCGACGGCCGAGGCGGTAGCCGAAGCTGCGCACGATCGACTCCAGGAGCGCCTTGGCGTCGCCCATCTCGGAGTACTCCGAGAACACGCGCTGCGCGCCGATGTAGCTGAGCGCCAGCACGGAGCCGCCGTCGGCGAGTGCGTCGGCGTCCCAGGCGGCGCGGACCATCCGGTGGAGCGAAACCGCCGAGATGTCGAGCGTCTTGAGGTACCACTCGTACTTGAGCTGCTCGTAGTCCTTGCCCTTCCGCACGTTCATCCCCATGCCGATGGAGTGAACCACGAAGTCGAGCGGACCGCCGAGATGCTCCGTGGACTGCCGGAAGAGGCTATCGAGATCATCAGCACTCGTGGCGTCGGCGTAGACGACGAGGCTTCCGTCGGTACGCTCCGAGAGGTCGTCGAGTTGACCGAAGCGGCTGGCGACGGGCGCGTTCGTCAGGACGAAGCGAGCGCCTTCTCGGTGTGCGGCCTCTGCGAGGGCCCAGGCGATGGAGTTCGGATCGAGGGCGCCAGAGATGACGCCTGTTTTGCCGGAAAGGAGACCGGTCGAGTCAGCCATGAGGGTGTGCGAGAGAGGGGGCCGTCAAGCTACGGTCCGCCTCCGGGCTCCACCCTCAGGCGATCGCCTTCTGAAGCAGCGCCTCCGTCTCCTCCAGCATCTGGGCCTTGAGCACAGGCTTTGAGACGTACACGTCGAACCCAGCCTCCAAGCACTTGCGCTTGTCCTCAGGTGAGGCGTGTGCTGTGAGCGCCATGGTCGGCAGGTCCGCGAACCGGTCTGACTCTCGGATGTAGCGGATCAGCTCCATCCCCGTCATGCCTCCCTGGTAGTTGAGGTCCAGGAGGGCTGCGTCGATCGGCTGCCTGTCTAGGATCTCGATGACCTCTTCGGCCGAGACCGCCGTGACCACCTCGTACGTCTTGCGGAGGTAAAGCGTGAAGAGCTGTAGGTTCTCTGGATAGTCGTCCGCGATGAGAACAATAGGACGAGACATAGCTGACGTGGGTACCTCGTGGGTTATCGTCCCGGTGGCCGCCGTTCCTAAGCGGACTCGCGCTCTTTTTTGATGGCAGCGTAGTAGGCCCGTCCGAGAGGCCGCGTCGCCTCCCACAGAGCGGCCTGCACTGCTGGCGGCCCGGCCACGAGCCCCCCTGACGTAACGGGGTCGGCGCCGTCCCACAACCCGGAGACACGGCCACC
>JBCDLV010000367.1:0-3315 GCA_038744895.1 Bacteroidota bacterium
CTCCGCGACGCCTTCCGCAGCCTCCGCCACAACCGAGGCTTCGCGCTGCTCAACGTCGGCGGCCTCGCCGTGGGGATGGCGTGCGTGACGCTCATCGCGCTCTTCGTGCGCCACGAGACGCAGGTCGACGCCTTCCACGAGCACGCCGACCGCATCGTGCGAATGGACGTAGACGAGGTGAGAGACGGCGAGATGGACCACACCTCCGTCACGCAAGGGCCTCTGGCGCCTGCGCTGAGCGCCTCCATTCCCGAGGTGGAGGTCGCGATCCGGATGCTGCGCGGACGGCCCATCTTCGAGGTCGGCGGCGAAGTGCAGCGGCCAGGCGTGGTGTACTACACCGACCCCGAGGCGCTGGACGTGTTCTCGTTCCCGCTCGTCGCGGGCGACCGGGCGACCGCCCTCGACGAGCCCGGCGGACTCGTCCTCACCGAGACCGCCGCGCGCACGCTTTTCGGCCGCACCGACGTGGTGGGCGAGCGGGTGGCCTCGGGCGCCAACACGCTGACCGTGACCGGCGTGATGAAGGACGTGCCCTCGCGGTCGCACCTCCAGTTCGAGGCGCTGGCGTCGCTCGCGACGCTGGAAGACCCCGGCTTCTACTACACGTGGCGCACGTCGGCCTTCCGCACGTACGCGCTCCTGCGCGAGGGCACCGACCGGGCCGCGTTCGAGGCCAAGTTGCCTGCCCTGCTCACCGCCGAGGCAGGCGAGGCCTTGGAGGACCGCGAGGTCACCCTCCGCGCGACGCCGCTGGCGGAGATCTACTTCCACCCGGTCTACACCGGCAGCGACGCGCGCGGCGACGCGCAGACGCTCCAAATCCTCGGCGCGATCGCGCTGTTCGTGCTGCTCATCGCAGGCGTCAACTTCACCAACCTCGCCACGGCACGGTCGCTGGACCGGGCGCGCGAGGTGGGCGTGCGGAAGACCCTCGGCGCCGGGCGCGGCGGTCTCGCCGTGCGGTTTCTCGCCGAGGCCGTCGTGCTGTGCCTCGTCGCCTTCGCGCTGGGCCTCGGGCTCGCGGCGCTCGCGCTGCCTGGCTTCGAGACCCTGACCGAGCGGCCTCTGGCGCTGGCAGATCTCGGCGTGTGGACGCTCGGCCTCGCAGGGCTCGCCGCCCTCGTGGGGCTCGTGGCGGGCGCCTACCCCGCGCTCGTGCTCAGCGGCTTCCGTCCGGCCGAGGTCCTCAAGGGCCGCTTCGCGACCGGCGCCAGAGGCGCGGGCCTTCGCCGCGCACTCGTCGCGGTCCAGTTCGCGGTCTCCATCGCGCTCATCGCCGCGACAGCCGTCGTGTTCGCCCAGATCGACCACATGCAGTCGCGCGACCTCGGGCTCGACCTCGGCGGCGGGACCTCACAACTCCTCGTGCTCCCCTTCGAGGGCGGCGACCCGATGGACCCCTTCGGCGAGAGCGACACCGCGCCGGTCAACGAGGCGGTGCGGCAGTTCCTCGCGCTCCCGGGCGTGACCGGCGTGACCTCGTCCAGCTCCGCGCCGACGGGCGGCCACAACACTGCGGGCGGCGAGGTGGAGGTGGCCTCTGGCGAGACGGAAGACTTCCTCGCCGCGATGTACATGGTGGACTCCAGCTTCGTGGACGTGTACGGCCTGGAGATGGTCGCGGGCGCACCGCCGGAGGCCGCGACGATCTCGGACTCGATGGCGGCCTACGTCCTCAACGAGACTGCGGCGCGCGAGGCGGGCTACGCCTCGCCAGAGGCCGCGCTCGGCGCGAGCGCCGAGTTCTGGAGCGGCCCCGGCGAGGTCGTCGGCGTGGTGCGGGACTTCCACGTGGAGGGCCTGCAAACGGCGGTGGAGCCTCTGGCGCTGGTGGCGTCCGATATGCTCCAGAGCGTGCTCACGCTCCGCGTGCGGACCGAGCGGCTGCCGGAGACCCTCGACGCTGTCGCGGCGGTGTGGCCGGAGCTGGTTCCCTCGCGGCCGTTCACGTACAGCTTTCTCGACGAGGACTTCGGCGCCCAGTACGCCGCTGAGCAGCGCTTCAGCCGCGTCTTCGGCGTGCTCGCGGCCCTCGCCATCGCGATTGCGTGCCTGGGGCTCTTCGGCCTCGCGGCCCACGAGATCGGGACGCGGCGCAAGGAGATCGGCGTGCGGCGCGTGCTCGGCGCGACGGTCGCGCAGGTCGTCGCGCTCCTGAGCCGGGGCGTCGTCGCGCTCGTCGCCATCGGGTCGGTGATCGCCGTGCCGCTGGTGGTGCTCGGCATGTCGCGCTGGCTCGACGGCTTCGCGTACCGCATCGACGTGGGCTGGTGGCCTCTAGTGCTGGCGGCGGCGCTGGTGCTCGCCATCGCGCTGGCGACGGTTGCGGGCCAAGCCGCCCGCGCAGCGCTCGCCGACCCGGTCCGCGCCCTCCGCTCCGAGTAACCGCCCCGCTGGCGGATGCCGCCAGCCGGTCCTCGCCTCTGACGCCAGAGGCCTGCCACATTCTCCTATGCTCCGCTCGACCCTCCGCTTCGCCCTCCGCAGCCTCTGGCGCCGCCCCGGCACCTCACTCGTCCACGCCGGCGGGCTCGCCGTCGGGATCGCGTGCTGCTTCCTCGCGCTGCTCTACGTGCAGGACGAGCGTAGCACCGACCGCTTCCACGAGCACGCGGAGCAGATCGTCACGGTGCAGCAGCAGTTCATGTATGGCGACATGCCCGTCCAAATTCAAACCGCCACGCCAGAGGCCGTGGAGGCACTACGAACCCAGGCCCCTGGTGTCGAGGCCGTCGCCGTGACGGATGTGACGACGGGGTTCGTGCGGAGCGAAAGCGGGCGCGCAGGCATCGCACTCGACGCGGTTCGCTTCGCAGACCCTGCGTTCTTCGATGTGTTCACATTCCCGCTGGCCGCTGGCGACGTGGCCACGGCACTCGCAGCACCCGGCCAGGCGGTCCTGACCGAGACGCTGGCGCGCTCGCTGTTCGGCCGTACGGACGTCATCGGCGAAGACGTATTCGTGGAGCGGACCGGATTCGGTGTGCCAGACCCAGAGCCTCTGGCGCTGACGGTAACGGCGGTCGCCGAGGACCCGCCAGAGGCGTCGTCCCTTCCGTTCGAGATGCTCGTCTCGGGCTCGACGCCCGTAGCCTCGTTCGACGGTCCCGCGCCTGCGCTTGACAGCTCGAAGCCAACGTTCGTGCGCCTCGCGTCGCTGGCGGACACGATGAACGCCCGTGCGGCCATGCAGGCGCTCCGCTCGGACGGCGACGAGGCGACGTTCTCGTTCTTGCCGCTCGTGGACGTCCACTTCTCGGGCTCGTCGGACAGCATGACAGGACGAGCGACGTACCTCATCCTGTTCTCGAC
>JBCDLV010000368.1:0-3300 GCA_038744895.1 Bacteroidota bacterium
ACGGCTCGCGGGAGGCGGGCTACGTGCGCCTCGCCCTCGACGCCGGGCGCGATGCGGGCGTCCGCCCGGGGCAGGTCGTGAGCGCTATCGCGCGCACGGCCGACATCCCTGGCAAGGCGCTCGGCAAGATCCTCATCCACGACCACCAGACGCTCGTCGACGTGCCGGAGAACCTGGCGGATCAGGTGCTGGCCCAAAGCGACCTCCGGTTCGGCAAGCGGCTGGCCCAGATCGAGCGCGCCTGAGGGCCGCAGGTCGAAGACCACGCCGACTCCTCGCCAGCGGGTGTCTCCCGGACGGGGTCGACAGGTCGTCTGCGTATGTCGCCGTGTGAGAAGAGGAGGGGAGAGGTCCGGTCTACCCACCGCGTCTTCTCCTCTGCGCCTTGTCTTCTCTTCTCGTGGGCTGAGCCGCGCGAGACCGTCTGGGAACTGCGCTGGGATTCAGTGCCGCCACGCCCAGAGTATGCCGCCCATGATGCCTACGACGACGCACGCCAGGTGCAGCGTCCCGAGGTCCACCGCGCGCAGAACGGGATTGACCTCCGTGAATGGGAGCAGGGGCTGAAGGTCGGCGTGCATGACCGCGTCGAGGAGCGTCTGTCCCAGGCCACCCAACACACCGCCCGTGAGCGCCGGTCGCCACGCCCAGGTCGGTCGCTTCCACCGTCGCCCCGCGAGCGCCACGGCACCCCCGCTGGCGAGGCCGGCGACCAGCGCGCCGAGAAGCGTGTGCAGTTCGGCGTGGATGGGAAACCGACCGGCGACCAGGTTGACGATCGACTCGGCGTCGATCACCACGTTCGCCAGCGTGAATGCCGTCAGCGAGACCGACGTCGGCGCGAGCCCCTTCGCCAGCAGGCCCGGACCGAGGTGAAAGGGAGTAACAGGCACGAGTTACGAGGCGCTGGGTAGACCCATCCGCCGAAGCGCATTCCGGACGACCCCTGTGAACACCGCGTCGGCGCCGAGGCCCGACGAGCTGTGGATAGCCCCCGTCGCGAGCACGCCGTGCGTGTCCGACAGCGGCGTCCATGCGATGGTGCCGCCAGCGGACCCGTCCCAGTCGGGGTGCTCTCGGTGCCACAGTGTGAAGTCGCCGTCGACGGCGTCGGGTCGGTTGAGACCCCGCGCGATCACCTCCGCACGGAGCCCCGAGAGGCGCGTCGGCGTGTCCGTCTCGTCGCCGCAGATCGGGAGCGGCGTCGTGCCCCGGTGGCCGAACAGGTCGCCGTCGGACACGTCGAGGCCGTCGAACAGCCAGTGCCCGGCGTCCTCGACGCGGTAGGGAGCATAGGTGCCCGTGCCGGGATCGGTGAAGCGGATGCCCAGGATCTCATCCTCCGGTCGCCCCCGCCTGCGCCACAGGCCGCCCCGGGCGCCGTCGGTGAATCGCGTGCTGTCCTTCCGGCACTCGATGGCGTGATGGGCCTCGTCCCACCGGACCCGCCAGTACAGCTGATTGCCACCGATCGCCAGCAGGGACCGCCCGCCCTCGACGAGTTGCGACAGCCCATCCAGCATAGCGTCGGACGCGTACTCGGCGTGATACACGACCGCGAGCGCGTCGTAGGACGCCAGCCGCTCGGGGTGCTCTAGCATCCAGTCCGGATACAGGTCCGCGCCGACCTCCCCGTCGAACCATGCGTAGGCCGGTGCCTCGGCACGCATGGCATGGATCGAGCCGACCGGGTCCCATCCCAGCGCGGCGTTGGGCCGGTGGGCGTGGGCCCAGACCGTCGTTGCGTCGCCGTGCTCGTTGTGGTAGAGCGACTGGCCGCCGTAGGGGTTGTAGGCCAGCCACGTGGTCACAGGTGCGAAGACCGCCAGCCGGTGGCTCGGATCCGGTGGCCCCACCAGGAACGTGATCGCCGACTGGCGCTCAGCCTCCGCAGTCGCATCCGGTGATTCGATCCGGGCGCGATATGTGCCCTGGCGCCAGCCGGCCGTGTCGAGCGCCAGCGTCTCGGGCCACCCGCACCCGGTGGCCGGCGAGGCAGGCGGCGTCTCGGGAGTCGAGCCGCCGAATGGCACCTGGGCGATCGTCTCAAACGCAGCCTCGCCTTCGGCGTCGCCTGGCCCAGCGTAGCGCTCGACGACGAGCGTGTTGGAGGCATGCAGCGACGACAGGTGGAACGACCGCGTCTCGCCCGCTGGCGCCCAGAGGTTGGCTGGGTAGCCTTCCAGCGGACGCGGCTGTGCCTCCGGCATCGGCTTCGTGCGGACGACCGGTGCGTCGCGGTACCGCCAGCGGCGCGCCGGGTCGAGAAGCGCCGTCCCGGCCCTTCGCGCCGCGTATGCCGTGCGAAGCAGTGACCGGTTCACGGCGCCAGCCGGCAGCGGGCAACCGCCAGCGGGGAGCCCGCTGGCGCGACGCGTCGAGGCAGGATCGGTGGCGCCAGCGCGGCGTCAGGCCACCGGGGCCCGACCGCTCTGCCCAATCCCCGTTTCCCGCTGCCCATTTCCCTACAAGATGTACTGGCTCAAGTCGCGATCCTCGACCACGCCCGCCAGCTTGTCGGTCACGTCCGCCTCGGTGATCTCGATGGTGTCGCCGTGAGGGCCGTCGGGGACCTCGAACAGCAGGTCCTCGAGGAGCGTCGTCAGGATGGTGTGGAGGCGCCGCGCGCCGATGTTCTCGACCTCCTCGTTGACGCGCGCTGCCGTCTGGGCGACCGCACGGACCGCACCGTCGGTGAACGTCAGCGTGACGCCCTCCGACTCGAACATCGCCGCATACTGCTTCAGGAGCGCGTTCTGCGGAGCCGTCAGGATCTGGACGAAGTCGTCCTCTGACAGCGACCCGAGTTCGACGCGGATCGGGAAGCGACCCTGAAGCTCGGGGATGAGGTCGGACGGCTTGGAGACGTGGAAGGCGCCGGATGCGATGAACAGGATGTGGTCGGTCTTGACCGATCCGTGCTTGGACATCACCGTGGAGCCCTCGACGATGGGCAGCATGTCGCGCTGGACGCCCTCGCGGCTGACGTCCGGGCCGCCGCCCTGGCCGCCCTGCTGGCGCCCGGCCACCTTGTCGATCTCGTCGATGAACACGATGCCGGCTTGCTCGACGCGCAGGAGAGCCTCGGCTTTGGCCGCCTCGCCGTCGACCAGCTTCTGCGCCTCCTCCTGGGTGAGCAGCTCGAGCGCCTCGGGCACCTTCACGCGGCGCTTCTGGCGCTTCTTTCCCATCCCGCCGAGCATCTCTTGGAGGTTGATGCCCATCTCCTCCAGCCCCATCGGGCCGAACATCTGGAGGTTGGTGGTGCGGTCCAGCGACACGTCGATCTCGACCTCGCGG
>JBCDLV010000369.1:0-3290 GCA_038744895.1 Bacteroidota bacterium
GTCGCTGACGGATCTCCGCGGCCTCACCATGCGGATCCCCGGTCTCGGGGGGCGGGCGTTCGAGCGGCTCGGCCTGGTGGCCCAGACCATCGCGGGCGGCGAGATCTACGGTGCGCTCGAACGGGGCGCCATCGACGCGACCGAGTGGGTCGGCCCCTACGACGACCTGCGGATGGGCTTCCACCGGGTCGCCACGACGTATCACTACCCGGGCTGGTGGGAGCCTTCCGCTGGTCTGTCGTTCTACGTCAACCGGCAGGCCTGGGAAGCGCTGCCCTCCGCCTATCGCGAGGCGTTGCAGTCGGCGTCGGACGAGGCGAATGCCTGGATGCTGAGTGCTTACGACGCCCGAAATCCGTCGGCGCTGTCGGAGCTTCTCGATGCCGGCGTCGAGGCCGTTCCATTCCCCGAGGATGTGCTCAGGGCTGCTGCCGAGGCGTCCCTAGATCTGATGGAAGAGGAAGCATCCTCCGACTCTCGCACCCGCGCTCTGCTCGACAGCTATCGGCAATTCCAGCAGGCCTCGGACCGATGGTTCGGTCTGGCGGAGCGTACGATGGCTGCGGCCTACGGATGAATGGGACGCGGCGTCGTCCTGGCCCACGGGCCACCTGTCGGCTGAACGGAGGTCTAGGGCAGACCTGCCCGCGTGCGACTCACTCAGCGGGCGAGACCCAGAACGATGTCCGGAAACGCCAGCACGAGCGCGAGCGCGAACAGCTGGATCAGCACGAACGGAATCGCGCCGCGGTAGATCTGGCCGGTCGATAGCTCCGCTGGCGCCACGCCGCGCAGGTAGAACAGAGAAAACCCAAACGGCGGCGTCAGAAACGAGGTCTGGAGGTTCATGCCCAGGATCACGCCGAACCAGACGAGGTCGATGCCCAGCGCCGCCGCCGCCGGCGCCAGCAGGGGGACGACGATGAAGGCGATCTCGAAGAAGTCGATGAAGAACCCCAGCGCGAACACCAGCAGGTTGGCCACGATCAGGAAGCCGACCAGGCCACCGGGCAGGCCCGTCAGCGCCTCTTCGATCCACAGGTCGCCGTAGAGCCCGCGGAACACGAGTGCGAACGCCGTCGAGCCGATGAGCAGGACCACGACCATCGTGGTCAGCACGGCCGTCGACCGCGCGGCGCTCCAGACCACATCCCGACGGAGGCGGCGGTTCAGGGCCGCCAGCACGAGCGCCCCGAGCGCCCCGAGCGCGCCCGCTTCGGTCGGCGTAGCGATGCCAGCGAAGATGCTTCCCAACACGACCAGGATGAGCACCAGCGGGGGCGCCAGGGAGAGCACGACGCGTCGTGCGAGCGCGCGTCCGGCCTCCGACCGCTCCGCTGGCGGCAGGGCGGGCGCCGCGTCCGGTTGGCGCCAAGCCACCCACCCGGCGTAGAGCCCGAAGAGCGTCGCCAGCATCAGCCCAGGAATCAGCGCGCCGGCAAACAAGGCGCCGACGCTCACCCCGAGTTGGTCGCCCAGCACGATCAGGACGATCGACGGCGGGACGATCTGGCCAAGCGTACCCGACGCCGTCACCACGCCGGCGGCGAACGACGGCTTGTAGCCGCGGTCGAGCATGACCGGCAGCGCGATCGCGCCCATGGCTACTACGCTCGCGCCCACGACCCCGGTGGCCGCCGCCAGCAGAGCGCCGACCACGACCACCGCCAGCGCCAGCCCGCCTCGTACGCGCCCAAACAGCGCCCCGATGGTTGTCAGAAGGTCTTCCGCCAGCCGACTCTTCTCCAGCACGACGCCCATAAAGATGAAGTACGGCACCGCGAGGAGCACCGGGTTCTGCATGATGCCGACGAGTCGGTCGCCCAGCGCCAGTAGGAACGGCGGGTCGAAGTAGCCCGTCGCCAGCCCGAGGAGTGCAAACACGACGGAGGCGCCTCCGATGGCGAAGGCCACCGGGTAGCCCGTGAACACCAGCACGAGCACGACGCCGACGAGGATCGGCCCGAGCCAGTCGGCCAGGTGGGACAGCACCTCCATCTACTCCGCTGCCTCGTCTGCTGGGCGCCCTGCGAGCACGAGAGCTGCGCGGAGCCCGGTGGCCGCGGCTTGCAGCGCCAGCAGTACGATCCCGACGGGCAGGAGCAGTTTGACGGGCCACCGGGGCAGGCCTCCGGCATCCAGCGCGGCCTCGCGTAATGTGACAGACTCGGCCACCAGGGGCAAGACTGCCCACAGCAGAAGCGCGCAGAAGGGGAGCAGCAGCAGGACCGTCCCCGTCAGGTCGATGAGGGCTTGCCGCTTGGGCGAGAGCCGTCCGTAGAGCACATCGACGCGGACGTGGGCATCCTCGCTGAGCGCCCACGCGGCTCCCAGAAGGAACACAGCGCTGAACAGCATCCACTGGATGTCGCCGACGGCGTTGAGGGCAGGCGTGATGCCGACCAGCGGCGCCAGGTAGCGCAACGCGGCACCCAGCGCTCCGAAGGCGACCATCACGACCACCAGCCTCGCGCACAGCCAGCCGATGGCGGCGCTCAGTCGGTCGGCGAGGTCGAGGAGGCGATGGCTCACAGGTCTGAACCTACCGCGCGGCCCGCTGGCGGTCAGATCTCGCCGGTGTGCTCTGCCATGAGCGTCCGCATGGCGCCGACCGCCAGCCCGTCGACGTGTTCGTTCAGCGGAACGCCGCTGTGACCCTTGACCTTGACCCAGGTGACCTCGTGCCGCTCGTCCTGCGCGATAAGCCGCTCCCACAAGTCCCGGTTGAGCACGGGCGACTTGTCGGACTTCTTCCAGCCGCGCCGGCGCCAGCCGTCCATCCAGCGGTCCTTGAAGGCGTTGATGAGGTACGCGCTATCGGAGTGCAGGCGGACGCGACACGGTTCGCGCAACACTTCGAGGGCTTCTGCGGCGGCCGTCAGCTCCATCCGGTTGTTCGTGGTCTCGGCTTCGGCTCCCTTGAGGTCACGGGTGATCTCGTCGGGCGGCGTGCCGTAGAGGAGGGTCGCACCCCATCCGCCGGGGCCAGGATTGCCAGAGCAGGCGCCGTCCGTGTAGATGGTGACGTCTTTGATTGGTCTGAGAGGATGCAACGCGCCGAAGCTACGGGTCGGGTGCCCAAGATCTGCCAAGGATTCCCGCCCCGCATTGGCGGCTCGCATCTGACATCCACCATCTTCCCGAACCCCGAACCCCCAAACCCCAACCCCCAAACCCCCAACCCCCACAAAAACCCAGCACTTTCCAACGGGGGCCCGTGCCACCCGGGGAAAAGCAGCGCCGGAACCCCCATCCCCCGTGCGGGCCCCCCCCGCCCCCCCACACAAAAC
>JBCDLV010000370.1:0-3271 GCA_038744895.1 Bacteroidota bacterium
CGATGCCGCGGCCACCGGGGCGGGCGTGGTCTCGGAGACGCTGGACCTAGACCCCCTGCTGGCGTACGTGGACGATCACGTACCGAACCCCACACCCTTCCGCCAGTGGGTCGCACGCGCGGAAGGGATCGCGGTCGGAGCTATCGAGGAGGCCGCTGGCGTGCTTCCGCTCCATGGCGACGGAGCCAGACAGACGAACGTCGTCACGACTGTGGCAAGCCTGGCGGCATCCAGGACTCACTGACCGTTTCTGCTGACCGCGCGTGCGTTGTTCAACTCGATCACGATTTCGTCTGGTGTGGTGCCTCTGACTTGAGCACGCATCCACCACGAGCCGTTGCTGCAGTCCGTGTCGAGCGCGTTGATCTGGAGCCGATTGGTCCGAGGAAAGATCTTGAGGCACGTGTATTCGGTTCGGTAGATGACCTCCCGAGACCCTTGCGTCGAGGTTGCCCGGAGCCCGACGGCGTCCAGCGTGAATGTTCTGAAGTTGTCGCTTCCGCCGACGCCCCCACCACCGAGCGGCGGCGGTGTCATCTTCCACAGCTGTGCCTTAGCCACGATGTCGTTGATCAGATGGATCGTCTGGTCCTGACGGAACTTGCGCTGATTCTCGGAAAATGATTCGATACCGACTATTACGGCGAGACCAACGATGATGACGCCGACGATGAGGAGGAGGAGTTGCTGCTGGCCCATACAGTTCGAGAGAGGTGTAGTCTGGGCAGCGTCAAGCTCCAAACCCGAACCCAGCGACGATTACCAGAGAATCAGATCGTCCCACCTACACGACAGCACGCTTATCAAATAGCGAGTATGACAAGGATCAACTAATCCGACCCCATACGTTTTACCCACTTGCCTGGGAGCCTTTTCCTACTCAGGCATGCACTCCGACCTCGCTCGCCCGCTGGCGCGGAGATCGCCACAGCCCGTACGCTCGGTCACGCACCCATCGGCGACGAGCGCGCAGTCTAGGCAGGTCGCAGCCGCCAGGCCACCGGAGGCTCCGCGCACCTCACTGGCCGTTCCCGGTGACAGCGCCCGCGTCGGGATTCAGGTCGACCGTGATGTCCTCTGGCGTCACGCCCCGGACATCCATCCCCATCCACCACGAGCCGTCGGTGCAGTCCGTGTTGAGCGCATGGATCCGAAGGCGGTCGGTGTTGGGAAACAGCTTGAGGCACGCGTACTCCGTCCGGTGGAGGACTTCCACGCCACCGTGGTTCTCGCTCTCTTGCAGGCCGATGGCGTTGAGCGTGAAGGCGCTGAAGTCGTCGCTGTTGCCGACGTTGCCTCCACCGAGGAGGGGAGGCGTCATCTTCCAGAGCTGCGCCTTGGACGCGATGTCGTTCATCAGGTGGACCGTCTGGTCCTGGCGGAACTTGCGCTGGTTCTCGGCAAACGCCTCGACGCCGGCCATGACGGCGAGCCCGACCACCACGACGCCGACAATGAGAAGAAGAAGCTGCTGCTGACCCATGACTAGAGAAGAGATAGAGACGTGCGTTCTGGCAAGGCACGGACCGGATACCAGCGGCTAAGACCAGCAAAATGAATCGTCTGGTTTGCACGACGCCGGGCCCTGGAGATCGCAGATCAGGTCGAGCCAGGCCTCTCACCTCAGGTACCTTCCTTCCTCGTCCCGAGCACCTTTTTCCGACGCGATGTCCGACGCCCCTCGCCAGCTGCCTGGCGACCCCGAGGTCACCCTCGACCTCGCCCGCGAGCACGGGCTCACCGACGACGAGTACGCCCGCGTCCAGGAGATCCTCGGCCGCATGCCCACCTACACCGAGTTGGGCGTCTACTCGGTGATGTGGAGCGAGCACTGCTCGTACAAGAACTCCATCGCCATCCTCAAGACGCTTCCGCGCGACGGCGAGAACCTGCTGGCGGCGGCTGGCGACGAAAACGCCGGGCTCGTCGACATCGGCGACGGGCTGGCGATGGCGTTCAAGATCGAGAGCCACAACCACCCCTCAGCCGTGGAGCCCTACCAGGGCGCGGCCACCGGGGTCGGCGGCATCCAGCGGGACATCTTCACGATGGGCGCCCGGCCGATCGCCAGCCTGAACAGCCTCCGATTCGGGAGCCTCGACAACCCGCGCGTGCGGTTTCTCTTCGACGGCGTCGTGCGCGGCATCGGCGGGTACGGCAACTCGTTCGGGGTGCCCACGGTGGGCGGCGAGGTCGTCTTCGACCCGGCCTACGAAGGCAACCCGCTGGTCAACGCGATGTCGGTCGGGACGGTGAAGGTCGGCGAGACCGTCAGCGCGACCGCCGCTGGCGTGGGCAACCCGGTCTACATCGTGGGGTCCTCGACCGGACGCGACGGCATCCATGGGGCCACGTTCGCCAGTGAGGAGATCTCGGAGGAGAGCGAAGCGAAGCGCCCGAGCGTCCAGGTCGGCGATCCGTTCACGGAGAAGCTGCTGCTGGAGGCGAGCCTGGAGGCCATCCACACGGGCGCCGTCGTCGGGATGCAGGACATGGGTGCGGCTGGCATCACGTGCTCGTCGTCCGAGATGAGCGAGAAGGGCGGCGTCGGGATGGACCTCCAGCTCGACCGGACGCCGCAGCGGGAGTCCGGCATGACGCCGTACGAGATCCTGCTCAGCGAGAGCCAGGAGCGGATGCTGGTGGTGGTGGCCGCAGGCCGCGAGGCCGAGGTCGAGGCCGTCTTCGAGAAGTGGGACCTCCACGCCGTCCCCATCGGCGAGGTCACCGACACCGAGCACGTCCGCGTGTACTGGCACGGCGACCTCGTCGTCGACATCCCTGCCGAGTCACTCGTGCTGGGCGGCGGCGCGCCGGTCTACCACCGCGAGACCTCCCGCCCCACCTACCTCGACGAGACCCAGGCCGCTGACCTCGACGCCATATCGGACCTGACACACGAGACCTCGGAAGGAGACGACGCAACCACCGCCAGCGGGGCCCTCCTCGCTCTCATGGGCGCGCCCAACATCGCGTCCAAGCGGTGGGTGTTCGAGCAGTACGACCACGAGGTGCGCACCAACACGGTCTCCGGACCAGGCCCCACCGACGCCGCCGTCGTTCGCCTCAAGGGCACCGCACGCGGCCTCGCCATGACGACCGACTGCAACGGCCGCTACGTGTACCTCAACCCACGTCGCGGTGGGCGGATCGCCGTCGCCGAAGCCGCTCGCAACGTGGTCTGCGCGGGCGGGCGCCCGCTGGCGGTCACCAACTGTCTCAACTTCGGCAACCCGTACAAGCCGGAGGTCTACTGGCAGTTCACCGAGGC
>JBCDLV010000371.1:0-3265 GCA_038744895.1 Bacteroidota bacterium
CGAGGTCTACCTCCTCGACGGGCTCATCTTCGTCCGCCCGGGTGCCACCCTCACGATCGAGGCGGGCACCATCATCAAGGGCAAGCAGTTCCCGAGCGCATCGACTGGCGACCTCGCCTCCGGGCTCGTGGTCATGGTCGATGCAGACATCATCGCGAACGGGACCTCTTCGGCCCCAATCATCATGACGGCCGAGGGAGACGACGTCTCGGACCCGACCGACCTTGGACCTGACGACCGATCAGAATGGGGTGGACTCATCGTTCTCGGCAGGGCGACGACCAACTCCACGCCGGGCATCAACAACGTCGAGGGCGTTCCGGCCACGGACGACACGCTCTTCGGCTGCGACGACAGCACGGTCACGTGCGACGACGAGGACAGCTCGGGCTCGATCCGGTACGTCTCCGTCCGCCACGGTGGGTTCGGCTTCGAGACCGACTCCGAGATCAACGGCATGACGTTCGGCGCCGTCGGCTCGGGCACGACGATCGAGTTCGTCGAGGTCTACGCCAACTCGGACGACGCCTTCGAGTTCTTCGGCGGCACGGCCCAGGCGAAGTGGCTCGTCGGCGCCTTCAGCGGCGACGACACGTTCGACACGGATCGCGGCTTCCGCGGCAAGTTCCAGTTCGGTCTCTCGATCAACAACCCGGGCAACGACGCTGGCCGGTGCTTCGAGAACGACGGCGGTACGTCGAGCCTCGGCGGTGAGGACGCGACGCCGTTCGCCAACCCGATCTACTCGAACATCACCTGCATCGGCGCCGGCGTCAACGCCGACCCGAGCCAACTCGGGGAGGACGAGAACTCGTCGGCGCTCCAGCTTCGTGACAACACGGGCGGCCGGATCTACAACTCCATCTTCACCGACTTCCCGGGTTCGGCCCTCGACCTGGAGGCGCTCTCGTCGGGCGAGGACACGGAGAACCGGTTCGGCACCAACACCGAGGGCACCGACGACCTCATCATCGCAGGCAACCTCTTCTTCGACTTCGGCGCCGGCGACACCTTCGCCGACCTCGTCGACGACGACTCGGACAACGACGCGACCCGCCAGCAGGCCATCGAGGCGGCGTTCGGCGCCGTGAACACGATCGCCGACCCGCAGATCGCGAACATCGACCGTGAGATGGGCCTCGATCCGCGCCCGCTGGCGGCCGGCCCAGCTGCGACCGGCGCCCAGTTCGACGGCAATGCCCTCGACGGCGACGACTTCTTCGAGGAGGTCGACTACCTCGGCGCCTTCGCCCCGACCTCGTCCGCCGCCAGCGGGGAGAACGCGACGTGGCTCGGCGGCTGGACGGCGCTTTCCCAGAACGGCGTCCTCTCGCCGCAGGCTGTCACGACCGACGGCACGCCCGACGTGTCGGTCGGCATCGCGGCCTACCCGAACCCGACGGCCGGTGACCTAACCGTCCGGTTCTCGCTCGACCGCGCCCAGGACGGCCGCGTCGCACTCTACGACGTGCTCGGCCGCCAGGTCGCCGTCGTCGCCGAGGGCACGCTCGCCGCTGGTGAGACGACGGCCCGCGTCGCCACCTCCGACCTCCCGTCGGGGATCTACGTCCTCCGCGTGGAAGGCGAGGGTGTCGCAGCGACGACCCGCGTCAGCGTGGTCCGCTAACGCTGTCCCCGCTGGCGGCGTCCATCCGCCAGCGGGGCGCACACTCGGCGGGGCGAGCCCGTCACCGCGGCCGACCCCCAAGGTCCCCGCTTCGGTCCGCCGAGCAGAACGCCGGCCCTCTGTGGGAGGGGGCCGGCGTTCGCCGTTCGAGGCCTTCCGGCCGTCACTCGGAACTCCTAGCCCTCTCCGGCTTCGTAAACCCATGGACTGGCGTGACCACATCACCGTCGACCCAGACGTGTGCCACGGGAAGGCGTGCGTCCGAGGCACGCGCGTGCCCGTGTCCGTCGTCCTCGACAACCTCGCCGCTGGGCTCTCGGCGGACGAGATCACCCGGAGCTACCCGACCGTCTCCGCCGAGGCGATCCACGCTACGCTCGCGTACGCCGCGGATCTCGCCGGAGAGCGCGTGGTCGCCGTCCCGGCGTGAGGTTCAAGCTCGACGAGAACCTCCCGTCTGACGCGGCGGGGGTCTTCCGTGGAGCCGGCCACGACGCGGTGACCGTCTTGGATCAGGCGATGGGCGGCGCGCCCGATCCGAACGTGGCAGAAGTCTGCCGCAACGAAGGCCGCGTGCTCGTCACGCTCGACACCGACTTCGCAGACATCCGAGCGTACCCACCGTCGGAGCACCCCGGGCTCCTCGTTCTCCGGCTTCGGAAGCAAGACAAGACGAGCGTTCTGGACGTGCTGCGGCGGGTGATGCCGCTGCTCGAAACAGAACCGCTGGCGGGCAGACTCTGGATCGTGGACGGGGAGCGGATTCGGGTCCGCAGCTGACGGGCGACCCGCGCCCCCGCTGGCGGTACCGTCCGCCAGCGGGGCGAGCCCGTCACCGCGGCAGACCCCCAAGGTCCACCGCTTCGTTTCGCCGAGCAGAACGCCGGCCCTCTGTGGGAGGGGGCCGGCGTTCGCCGTTTGAGGCCTTCCAACGATAACAATGGCTTGCGCGCATCGTCATCGTGCGGTGATGCCACATGCAGACGTTGGCTGTCCCCCTCGGACGTGGCCATGACCCACTACCGGACGATCTTCCTGTCCGACCTCCACCTCGGGATGCGCGGCTGCCAGGCCGAGCGCGTCCTCGACTTTCTCCGTCATCACGAGGCCGACCGCTGGGTGCTCGTCGGCGACGTCGTCGACGGGTGGGCACTCACCCGCTCTTGGACCTGGACGCAGCCCCACAACGACGTGGTGCAGAAGCTGCTGCGGAAGGTCCGGAAGGGCGCGGAGATGGTCTACGTCCCCGGCAATCACGACGGCGCGGCCCGCCAGTTCGCCGGGCTGATGTTCGGCGGCATCCTCGTCCAACGGCACTGGACGCACACGACGGCTGACGGGCGCCGTCTCCTGGTGCTTCACGGCGACGAGTTCGACGGCGTCGTCCGGCTGGCGCCGTGGCTGAGCAAGGTGGGCGCGCGGGCCTACGAGCTGTCGCTGGCGCTGAACACGGTCGTGGCGAGCATCCGCGAGCGGATGGGGATGCCGTACTGGTCGCTGGCGGCCGCGCTGAAGGACCGAACCAAGACGGCGCTCCAGTACGTCGCCCGGTTCGAGGAGGCCGTCGCCACGCGAGCCGCCGAGGTCGGCGCGGACGGCGTCGTATGCGGCCACATCCACCGGCCCGAGATCCGGACG
>JBCDLV010000372.1:0-3264 GCA_038744895.1 Bacteroidota bacterium
GCCGAAGGAGACGGTGTGTGCCGCCGTCGTACGTCCCTTCCGCTTCTACCTGCAACTCGACGAGCCATTCGAGGCGGGCGCCTACACGCTCCGGTTCAACGGGTCTGTGCGGCCCTTCCAGGTGCTCCCGGCGCTTCTTCCCGATGCCGACCAGGGATAACGCCGGCTGGCGCTGGGCGACGGTATGCGCCGCGCTCGGAGCGCTGGCGGTGGCGCTCGGCGCCTTCGGCGCCCACGGACTGGAAGACGCCGTCACGGCGAGGCGATTGCAAACCTGGGAGACCGCCGCGAGCTACCACGGGCTCCACGCGCTCGCAGGCCTTGCCGCTGGCGTCGTCGTTGCCCTGACGGGATCGCCGCTGAGCCTCTGGGCTGCCCGTCTGTTCGTCCTGGGGATCGTAGTGTTCTCAGGCAGCCTGTACACGCTCGTGCTGACGGACACCGCCATGCTGGGGGCGATCACGCCACTCGGGGGCGTCGCGTTCATCGCTGGCTGGTTGGTGCTGGCGTTCGCCCTCTGGCGCCAGCAGAGTGGCGAACGTTAGGCCTTCGTGCAGATGGCCGTGCAATGCGCGTGGTAGACACGCGTCCAGAGAGGGCCCAAAGCCTGAGGGAGCCAACGCTCCGTGAGAGACTTCGCCAGACGCCGCATGGGCGGGTCTTGACCGTAAGAGAAGGCCAACGTGCTGGCGTCGAGCACGGGCGCATAGACGCGTACGTGGTGCACCGCCCAGCCCGAGCGGTCGAGGAGGCGGAGGAACGAGCGCCGCGTAAAAAACTGGACGTGGCCCGCAGCGTTCGTAGACCGGTCCATGACGACGGACTTCAGCCGCCCGACCAGTAGATCTTCGAGAGGGACCTCGGCCACCAGGTGGCCCATGGGTACGTCCCTGAGGGCGCGCAGGAAGTGGCCCGGTTGCTCCAGATGTTCGATAACATGGCTGGCGATGCCCAGGTCGTACGGACCCGAACCAAATGGATCGGGCGTTTCTGTGACATCCGCAACGGCTGCGACTACCCGGGGCTCTGCCTCGTGCAGCTTTTGGATAGCGTGCTCGGAGAAGTCGACGGCATAGTGCAGCGTCCCGACTCCAAGCGACCGAATCGCGCCGATGACCGCCCCCGTGCCCGCGCCGATTTCGAGAACGGAGTGAGGTGCCAGGCCGGAGCGGCGCAGCAGGTGAACGATGGAGTCCGCCTTGGGCCGAGCCGTCCTCCTGAGCCATTCCGCTTCGCGGTCGGCCTGCTGGCGGTAGATCTCCGCGAAGTGATCGCGGCCCCCACGGCCAGAAACACGGGGGGGGGGGAGGCACACACCCTAGGCCGCGTCCTCGTCGAAGAGAATCATGAAGCTGGGTGCGAGGTTGTTGTCACGGGCCAGCGTCATCAAGGTCTCGGCAGCGTCCTCTGGCGTGCCGTAGGTCCCGTACTCCTGCCCGTCCACAGCGAGTGCGTAGTCCACCTCCCCGTCTTCGTCGGCGTCGAGCTCTTCCCACTCGACGGCTTCCTCGATCAGGAAGATGTCGCGGTCCGGGTCGTAGGACGCGAGGTAGCGCTCACGGACGCTCTCCTTGTCGATGAGGCTGACGTTGCCGAGGGCGCCGTACTCCTCGTCGTAGAAGAGGGCCTCGGCGAGAAGCTGACGGGCGAACTGGTCGACGTTGAAGGGAGGCATGGATCGGGGAAGAGCCGGAAGAACGAGTGCGATCTAACGAGAGACGCCCCCCCTCAGGTTGCCCTCGTGCTAAGAATCTCTGGGACGAGAACGCCCAAGCGATCCCGTGCCGGTTCGTCGCGATGGATGCGGAGCGCCAGGCCGAGCCGCTCGGCGAGATGACCGAGCAACACGTCGACGACAGAGTCGAACGAGACAGGCTCCTCAGATTCACGCTCCAGAGTGGTCACCCCACGGTCGTCGATGCCACAGGGGATGATGTGGTCGAACCAGCCCAGGTCGGTGCTCACATTCAGCGCCAGCCCGTGCATCGTGACCCACCGGCTGCACCGGACCCCCATCGCACACACCTTGCGTTCGTCTCCACGATTATCCGGGCCCACCCAGACGCCGGTCCTTCCCGAGACCCGGTCCGCGGTCACGCCCCACGCTGCGCAGGTCCGGATGACAGATTCCTCGAGTTCCCGGAGGTAGCGGTGCAGGTCCCGGAGCGGCTCCCCCGCTGGCGTCGCCAGCCGGTCGAGGTCCAGAATGGGATAGACGACTACCTGCCCCGGCCCGTGGAACGTGATGTCGCCGCCCCGGTCCACGTCAATCGACTCCGCGCCGAGCCTCGCCAGGTCGCCAGCGGAGGCGAGAAGGTTCGCGGGGTCCCCGCTCTTGCCGATGGTGTAGACCGGAGGGTGCTCGACCACGAGTACGACGTGGTCCGCCGGCTGGGGCGGGTCCGCGCGCTTTGCGTCGATCAGCTGGCGCTGGATGCGCGCCTGGAGGTCCCACGCATGGCGGTAAGGCACGCGGCCGAGGAGGAGCGCGTCGGCCCGCTGGCGGTCGGCGTCGGGCACGAGACGTGGGGTGGCGCCGTCGGGCACGGGTCAGTTCGAGAACAGGATCCGCAACCTGACAGCGCTGGTGAAGCGGTTGGTCAGGCCTGCGGCTTCTGAGAAGGTGCGGTCGTACTGGGCGACCAGGTCGGCCGTCACCTGGTTCGAGACCGTGTAGCTGATCTGTGGCGAGAGCGAGATGCGCGAGGTTCGCTGCGGCAGCTCCTGGTCCCTTCGCAGATCATCCTCCGGGAGCAGGTCGGCCAGGATGTCGTTCTGGAGCGGGTGCCGGAACGTTTCGTCACCGGCTACGAGGGCGGTGAGCTGGAATCGGATGTTGTTGTTGATGCCGCGCAACCCGAACAGCCGCATCCCCTGCCGCGAGTAGGAGAGGTCCACGCGGACATCCTGGGACGTCTTCTCGATGACGTTGGCCGTGGACGCCTGGAGCGAGTACTGAGACGTCCGGTTGGTCGAGATGCTGGCCTGGATGCCGCCTTTGATTCCCAGCGTGAGGCCCAGGAGCGGCTGGAAGCGTTCGTTGACGGTGATCGATGTCGGCTCGTCGTAGCCGGTGGAGTCCTGCGATGCCACTCCTGCGAGGACGGTGCTCTGATCACCGAAGCTGAAGTCGATCAGCCGCGCCTCCGGGTCGAAGAGCGTCGCATAGCGTGACTCCGAGGTTGAGGAGTAGCCATGCTGAACGCTGACCTGCGTCGCCAGCAGGCGGAGGATCGGGAGCCGTTCGAGGCCAGAGTACGTGAC
>JBCDLV010000373.1:0-3255 GCA_038744895.1 Bacteroidota bacterium
CACGGCCGCCGCTCCGGCGTCCAGCTGGCGGACTTCCTCGACCGGCCGCTCACGCGCAAGTACGGCGCCGCCTGGACCGCCAAGTTCCACGAGACGCTGCGCCAGCGGCGCGCTGACGTCGGCGTCGGTCCCCAGCCGACCAGCCCCCAGCCGGAGGACGTCCCGCGGACGCCCTCGACCCCTTAACCGTCCCGGCCGTCCCCCGATACCTGCCGGGTCACCCACTGTCATGCTCAACCTCCAGCAAAAGCAAAGCCTCCAGCAGAAGCTCTCGCCGCAGCAGATCCAGTACATCAAGCTGCTGCAACTGCCGACGCTCGCGCTGGAGCAACGCATCAAGGCCGAGATGGAGTCCAACCCGCTCCTGGAGGAGGGCGAAGAGGAGGACGAGCTGCAACTCGACGGCGACGACCGCGACGAACCGGTGGCCGCGGACGACGACGAGATCCCATCCGAGAACACCGAGACCTCGTCCGACGACGAGTTCGACTGGGACGAGTTCTTGAACGCCCCGGACGATCTCTACGGCTACAAGGCCCAGGTGGACCACTCGGCCGAGGAGGACGAGCGCGAGACGCCCATGCCCGCCGCCAGCTCCCTCGCCGAGTCGCTGCGCGACCAGGTCGGCCTGCTCGACCTCGACGAGACCGAGGAGCTCATCGCCGACCAGGTGATCGGGTCCATCGACGAGGACGGCTACCTGCGGAGGCCCATCGAGTCCATCGTCGACGACGTCATGTTCAACTTCGGCATGGTGCTCACCGAGACCGACGTCGAGCGCGTACTGTACCGCATCCAGCGCCTCGACCCCGTTGGCATCGCCGCGCGCGACCTGCGCGAGTGCCTCCTGGTCCAGCTCGACGTGATGGGCGACGAGGTCGACGGACGCGAAAACGCCATCGACATGCTCCGGGACTGCTACAAGCAGTTCACGATGAAGCACTTCGACGCGATCAAGCGCAAGCTGGACATGGACGATCACGACCTCAAGGAGGCCTACGACATCGTCCGCAGTCTCGACCCGAAGCCAGGCGAGGGCGACTTCGCCGTCCAGACCAACTACATCACGCCCGACTTCACCGTCGAGCGCGACGGAGAGGACTTCCGCATCCTGCTCAACGGCCGCAATGCGCCGGAGCTGCGCGTCAACCGGCACTACCGGGACATGTGGAACCAGCTCTCGAACCGGTCCACCAAGGGCGACTCAAAGGCGCGCGAGACGAAGGACTTCCTCAAGACGCGCATGGAATCGGCGCGGTGGTTCATCAACTCGATCCAGCAGCGGCGCAACACGCTTCTGAAGGTGATGGAGGCCATCGTCCAGATCCAGAGCGACTTCTTCGAGCACGGCGAGGGCCACCTCAAGCCGATGATCCTGAAGGACATCGCCGACATCATCCACATGGACATCTCGACGGTGTCGCGCGTGGTCAACGGCAAATACGTCCAGACGGAGTACGGCGTCTACGAGTTGAAGCACTTCTTCAGCGAAGGCATCACGTCCGAGGACGGCGAGGAGGTCTCGAACAAGGAGGTCAAGGCGCTGCTGGAGCGGGTCGTGTCCGAGGAGGACAAGACCAAGCCGTGGAGCGACCAGAAGCTGGCCGACCTGCTCAAGGAGGAGGGCTTCCCCATCGCGCGGCGAACCGTAACCAAGTACCGCGAGCAACTCGGGATCCCGGTGGCCCGGCTCCGCCGGCAGATCGTCCTGGCGTAGGGGGAGATCAGGAGTCGGGACACACGAACCCGCAGAGGCGTGTGGCCACGACGCCTCGCCCCTGGTTCGGTCCGAGATGTGTCGTGCGGTTTCAGGCTCGCGAGCAGAGGTTCGGCTGACGCGTAGATGAGAAGACGCGGTGGCCGACGCAGACCTCCGCTCTTCTTCCCACGCGGCTCGACAACGCAGGAGACGGTTTGATTCTGCACTGGGATGACGGGCTCGGCCCGCTGGCGTCGGCCGCAGACCCGCTCGGGAGCCCGTGGCCTGCGTCCATCGTTCACGCCCCATGCCCGCCCGCACCCTCGACGATGTCCGCGTGGCCGTAGACCGCGCGCTGGCCCGGCTGCCCGCCGAAGCCTCAGCCGATGCCCCGCGCCAGCTGGCGGTGACGCTGGCCGTCGCCGAGGGCCTGAGCGCCGAGGAGGCCCTGGCCCGATGCGGCGTCGAGGTCCCGCCCCGGCCGGCTCGCGCGCCGACGGTGGCGTTCGTGCGCATCCCGCCGGAGGGGCTGTTCCAGTGGGGCGGCGTCCGTTACCGCAAGGTGGCCGCCCGCGTGGCACGGCGCCTGGCCACCGGGGCGCCCAACGCCTACCCCGTCGGCGGTGGCGACGGCCGGTGCTTCCTGCCCGGCGAGCACGTCGGGCTGATCCACGTGGCGCGGCGGCGGGCCGCCTGACGCGGCGGCCACCGGGCCCCGGTGGCGACTCGACTCCCCTCGAAAGGGGATAGCCCACAGGCGCCCGCAGTGGTACCCTCCTGGCCATGCGCTTCCGCCTCACCTGTCTCGCACTCGGACTCCTCCCGCTGGCAGCGGCCGTCGGCGCGCAGCCGTCGGGGCTCTCGATCACGGGAGGCTACGCCGTCTCCGCGTTCGACGGCGACCGGCTGGCGGAGCTCGGCGAGACCTACAGCGACTTCTACGTCGCCCGCCTCGACGGACCGGTAGAGCTGCTGCCAACGGGGTCGGAGGCGTTCAGCGTCGGGGCGACGGCACGCATCGACGCCGGCGGGATGGCGGCGGCGTTCGGCGTGCAGCTGGGCCGCGACGCGTTCGACGTGACGACGCGGTTCGAGAACGGCTCCGGCGACCACGTCACGACGGAGACCTCCGACCTGGCCGCGTGGACCGAGCTCACTCTCCCGGTCGGCCCGCTGGCGGTGGGCGGGCATGCCGGCGGCCTCTTCCGGGAGGTCCGCATCGAGTCGGCGACGGTGTACGCCGACGGCTCAGAAAGCCTCGGGTCGGAGTTCCGGCTGAACGGGGTCTACACCGCCTCGGCCACGTCCCTCGAAGTCGGACCCGTCGTCGCGCTCCAGCTGGGCAGCCGGATCCTGGTGCCTCTCCGCGTCCTCTTTCCGTTCGAGATCGCCAGCGTGGGGCTCCCACTCACCGACAACGACACGTTCCAGGGCAACGACACCTTCCCGCGCGACTTCGACCGCTTCGTCGCCGACGACTTCGGCACCGACGACGAGGCGGCCGTGAGCGATCGCGACTTCGTCGGGCGGCGGATCGTGGTCGGCGTCGAGATCCG
>JBCDLV010000374.1:0-3248 GCA_038744895.1 Bacteroidota bacterium
CCCGATCAACGCCCTCACGGCCATGATCGCCGATTTGCACGACGACGACCACCGGGTCACCATCGACGGGTTCTACGACAACGTCCGCGACCTGACCGCGGAGGAGCGCGAGGCCTATCGCCAGCTGCCGTTCGACGAGGCAGGCTGGAAGGCAGAGGTCGGCGTCGAGGCGACGCGTCAGGAGGGCGACTACTCGATCCTGGAAGGCACCTCCGGGCGGCCGACGCTGGACGTGAACGGCATCTGGGGCGGGTACACGGGCGAGGGAGCCAAGACCGTCCTCCCGTCCAAGGCCACCGCCAAGATCTCGTGTCGCCTGGTGGCCGACCAGACGCCCGCGGAGATCACGGAGAAGCTGCGGGCTCACTTCGAGGCGCACGTCCCCGGGACGATGACGCTCGAATTCCGCAACCTCCACGGCGGGCACGGCGTGATCGTGGACCGCGACGCGCCGGCCATGCAGGCCGCAGCCGAGGCGCTGGAGGGCGTGTTCGGGCAGCGCCCGCACTTCACGCGCGAGGGCGGCTCCATTCCCATCGTCGCCGACTTCAAGCGGATCCTCGGGCTCGACACCGTCCTGATGGGCTTCGGCCTCGACTCCGACTCGATCCACTCGCCCAACGAGCGGTTCGGGCTGGACCGCTTCCACCAAGGCATCGAGGCGTCGATTCGGTTCATGGACGCGCTCGCGCGGCAGGCCGAGGCCGCCTGATGCGAGCCTGCTGCCGAGGCCTCCGCCAGCGGGTCCTGGGGGGCCTGCTGGCGCTCGCCGTCGTCGGGTGCGGGCGCGCGCCCGACGCCCCACCCATCACACCGTCTGCCGACTCGCTCGGCATCCCCGCTGCGTTCGCGGAGCGGCTCGCGACCGCTGGCGTCGGCGTCGAGGTCCTCGACCGCGACGGAGAGGCGTACGCGCTGGTGCGGGCCGGCGACGTGCTGCTCCAGTGGGTCGACGTGCGAGACGTCGCACCGAGTCAGATCCTGGGGCCGCTCGACACCACAGCGGCCATCCCCGACGGCCACTTCCACCCCGACGCCACGAGCGCCTCGTTCGAGGCCATCCCACCAGGCACCGTCACGCGCCAGCAGGCCGCCGACCCTCGCCTGCTGGCGGTCCTGAACGGGGCGTTCTTCGAGACGCCGGGCCGTGCATCGACGCAGATCGCGTTTCCGATCGCTGAGAACGGGCGCGTGGTCACGGGCGGGAGCAGTCCCAACGGTCCAGGGCGTCCGGGCTCGGAGGGCGAGCGGTGGGACCAGCCACTGCGAGTGCTGGCGCTCGCGGGCGACTCGGCGCAGGTCGCCGACCTCGACCTGGAGACCGGCGCCCCGCTGGCGGAGGGCGACTTCTCTGAGGCGGTCGCCAGCTACGCGCCGGATGCCCACCCGACCCGTGTCGCCGCGCGCTATCACGTCCTCGGCGTCGTGGACCCCGACTCGACGGGCGCCTCGCCGTGGCTGCTGATCGCCACCAGCGACGGGCTCTCGCCGATCGACGCGCCGAGCGACCTGCTGGCGCGCCTCGGGGCCGACGCCAGCGGGCAGATCGCGCTCGACGGTGGCGCCTCGGTCTACCTCTGGAACCGCCGCGCGGGCACGCTCCACCGGCCGAGCCCTGCGGGCGGCAACAACCCGCAGCACCTCCCCCACTTCCTCACCCTCCGCCGTCGATGACCGACCGCACCGCTGCCCTCTTCGCCGACCTGGACGTCGAGATCGAGTCTACCCGGCGCATCCTGTCCGCTGTGCCCTGGGACCAGGCCAGCTGGCGCCCGCACGAGCGCTCGATGCCGCTCGGGTCGCTCGCCATCCACGTGGCTACGCTCCCCGCCTTCGGCACCCAGTCTCTCCAGAGCGAGGGCGTCGACATGGCCGACCTGCGGCGGCCTCCGGCCTCCGTGGAGTCTACCGACGACCTCGTGGCCACCTGGGAAGGCTACGTCGGCACGCTTCGCGACGCGCTGTCCGAGGCTGCGGACGAGCACCTCGACGGCACGTGGACGCTCACCGCTGGCGGCCATACGCTCTCCGCCGCTCCCCGCCACCTGACCGTCCGCCGGTGGACGCTGAACCACCTCATCCACCACCGCGGCCAGCTTACGGTCTACCTCCGCCTGCTCGGGGTTCCCGTTCCCGGCGTCTACGGACCTTCCGCCGACGACCGCCTCCGGGCGACGTCATAGCGTCTACGATGCTCGCGGCTCAACCGAGCGCACGAGCCCTTCCTGGGCTACGCTGGCCATCAGCGTCCCGTTGGCATCGCGCACCTCGCCGCGGGCGAAGCCGCGGGCACCAGCGGTCGTGGGGGCGTCCATCGTGTACAGGAGCCAGTCGTCGGCGCGGAAGGGGCGGTGGAACCACAGCGCGTGGTCCAGCGACGCCGCCATGATGGTCCCGTCGAACACGGAGCGGCCGTGCGGGAGGAGCGCCGTCGCCAGCAGGCCCCAGTCGGAGGCGTAGGCCAGGAGGGCCTGGTGGATCAGCAGGTCGTCCGGCAGGTCGCCGTCGGCGCGGAGCCAGGTGGCCGAGCGGGGCTCGCGGGTCTCCGGCTGCCACGGGTCGATGGGATCCACCGGGCGGAAGTCGATGGGCCGCTCGCGCGTCAGGACCGTGCGCAGCGGCTCCGGGATCTGCTCGGCGATCTGCGCCGCCAGCTGGCGCTCGGGGACGAGGGCGTCCGGGCCCGGCATGTCCCGGTGGCCGTCGGCCTGGTGTTCCAGGCCGGGCTCGTCGCGGTGGAACGAGAGGGCCGCGTTGAAGATGGGCCGGCCGTGCTGGATGGCCGTCACGCGCCGCGTGGTGAAGGAGCCGCCGTCGCGGAGCGTCTCGACCTGGTAGAGGATCGGTGCCTTGATGTCGCCCGGCAGGATGAAGTAGGCATGCATCGAGTGGCAGCGCCGCTCCGACTCGACGGTCCGCCCCGCGGCGACGAGGGCCTGCGCCAGCACCTGGCCGCCGAACACGCGTGACGACGCCAGCGGACGGTTCCGCCCCCGGAAGATGCGAACCTCGATCGGTTCGAGGTCCAGCAGGTCGAGGAGATCGTCGAGGGCAGACATGGCGAGCGGGAGGGGAGCCGCAAGAAACCGAGGGCTGGGAGGTGCCGGACGCCGTCGATAGGTTTTCACCGCTCCCCTTGCCGATCTTCGACCGATCCGCTACTCTCCCGAGGTGCCTCCCCCCAGACTCATGAAGACGCTCGCCCCATTCGCCCTCGCTGTTCTGTTCGCCGTCGGCTGCGCCGAGGA
>JBCDLV010000375.1:0-3238 GCA_038744895.1 Bacteroidota bacterium
GAGGTCGAAGATGTTGGTGCCCTTTCGCTGAACGGCGGTCACGAAGACGCTGCGCTGGCCGTCGAGGCGGGCGCGGTGGGCGTCGTCCCCGCTGGCGAGGTCCACGGCGGCCACGTCGCTGAGGGTCACCACGCGGCCCTCAGGCGCGGCCACGACCACGCGGCGCACGTCCTCGATGGAGTCGAAGTCGCCCGAGGTCTGGACCGTGAAGCGCCGGTCACCCGCGTCCACCGAGCCGCCGGGCAGCGACGGCGCGGCGGCCTGGACGGCGCCGAGTGCCTGCCCGAGCGTCAGCCCCAACTCGCGCAGCCGCTCTGGGTCGATCCCCACGCGGATCTCGGGCTCGGGCGCGGCCCACACGTCGGCCGACTGGACGGCGTCGACGCGCTCGATGGCGTCCGCCAGCCGGTCCGCCTCGCGCGAGAGGACGAGGTCGCTCGCGGTCTCGGACACGAGCGCGGCCTGGAAGACGGGCGTTAGGCGCGGCGAGCTCCGGTTGACCTCCACGAGCGCCACGCCCTCGGGCAGCGACGGGCGGACCTGCGCGACCGCCTGGAGCACGTCGTCGTAGGTCGCGTCGGGATCGGTCCCAGCGTCGAACTCGACTGCGAGCACGGCGATGCCGTCCTGGATGGTCGTCTCGATCCGGTCGAGGTCGTCGGCTTCGTTGATGGCGGCCTCCAGCGGGTCCACGACGAGCGACTCGATGTCCTCCGGCCCGGCGCCGGGGAACACTGCGATCACGCGCGAGGCCGAGATATCGAACTGCGGATCCTCCGACTGCGGCATCGAGCGGAAGCTCTGGATGCCTACAGCGACCACGAGGGCGGTCGCGACGGCGACGAAGGCGCGGTTCTGGACTGCGAGGCGGGGCAAGCGCATGAGTTTCGGGGAAGGGGCCAGTAGGGGGTGGCCAGTCGCAGGAGTCGGAGACGGTCCAGCGACGCCGGAGACCGGATTACAGGGGTGACCGCTGGCGTGCGGGTCGTGCCGAGCACAGAGGGTGTGCGAGGCCGTCTGCCACTGGCCATCGCCCACTCGCTACTCGCTCACGACCGACAGGGCGGAGGGTGCGACGCGGACGGTGTCGCCGTCGGCGAGGCGCGTGGCCCCAGCCGTGACCACGCGGTCGCCAGCGGTGAGGCCATCAGAGAGGAGGGCTTCGGACCCCGCGAGGCGGAGGAGCCGCACGTCGCGGCGGCGCGCCACGAGCAGGCTGTCACCCTCGACCACGAAGACGACGCCCCGGTCGCCGTCGCCCTCGGCGAGCGCCGTCGCGGGCACCACGCGGACGCCCTCTGCAGCCCCGGCGTCCAACTCGACCCGCGCCACGAGGCCGGAGCGCAAGCGGCCCTCGGGATCGGCGACGGCCAGCTCAATCTCGAACGTGCCGGTGATCGGGTCGGCAGCCTGAGCGACTTCGGTGACGCTTGCGCGGAAGGGGACCCCCGGGAAGGCATCCGTCCGAACGACTGCCGGGTCGCCCAGGCGCGTGCGCACGGCGTCCCGGTCCGGCAGGCCGACACGGACGACCCACCCGTCGGAGTCGCTGGCGACCACGAACGCGGTCTGGCCCGGCGAGACGAGCTGGCCCGCCTCGATGCTCCGCCGCAGCACCACGCCGTCCGCTGGCGCGCGCACGACGGCGAAGCGGCGGTTGAAGGCGGCCTCCGAGACGCCCGCGCGGGCGGCTCCCGCCCCGGCCTGCGCGCCTGCGACGCCGGCCTGGGCGCGCGCGATGCCCTCGCCCGCGGCCCGAACGCCGGCCTCCGCTTGCCGGACGGAGGCCTCGGCGACGGCCAGGCCGGTCCGGGCATCCTCGACCTGCGCCTTGGTCGCGACGCTGTCGGCGAAGAGGGTCTCCGCTCGTGCGAGGTCGCTTCGGGCGTCCTCGGCAGCCGCGCGAGCGGCCTCCAGCGCGCCCTGCGCCCGAGCCTCCTGCTGGCGGGCCTCCGCGACGGACTGGCGGGCGGCGGCGGTGCCCTGGTCGGCCTGGAGCGCGCGACGCTGCGCCTGGGCGACGCGCGCATCCACCTCGGTCAGGTCGAGCCGCGCGAGGATCTGTCCGCGCTGGACGCGCTCACCCTCGTCCACGAACACCGCCGCGACGATGCCGCCGACCTTGAACGAGAGCGGGACTTCGGTCTTCCGGGCGATCCGCCCGCTGGTGCGCGCCGAGAGGACGCGGGCCTGCGAGGCCACCTCGGCGACCTCCACGAGTTGGACCGCTGGCGGCGGCGGTGATTCGTCGCCGCACCCGGCGACCGCGAGTGCGGCGAGGAGACACAGGGAGACACGCATGACGGGTTAGCGGGAAGCGGTTGGGAGGAGATCGAGGCGAAGGCGGAGGCCAGCGGCGGCCTCCAACTCGGCGAGGCGCGCGAGCACCTCGAAGCGGGCGACGCTGCGGGCCTGCTCGGCCTGCGTCAGCGCGGTCTGGGCGTCGATGAAGTCGGCCTGGTTGGCGTCGCCGAGGGCGACGAGGCGGGTCGTGAGGCGGAATCCTTCTGCGCCCAGCGCGACGCGTTCGCCAGCGGAGCGGAGGTCGGCATGGGCGACGGCCAGCCGCTCGTAGGCATCGCGGACCTGAAGGCGGATGTCGACCTCGGCGGCGGCACGCTCGGCCTCGGATGCCGCGCGCTCGGCGCGGGCCTGGGCGACGCGCGCCCGGCCGCCAGCGGACCCGAACGGCCGCCAGCGGACGACGGCGGAGGCCAGGACGAAGGGCTCGTCCAGCGCGTCGCGGCCACCGGTGGCCCCGGCGTCCACACGCACGCCTATGGTGGGGAGGAACTCGGCGCGGGCCGCGCTCACAGCGGCATCGCGTGCGTCCACAACGGCACCGAGCACCGCGAGCTCGGCGCGAGCGACGACGGCTGCGTCTTCGAGGTCGTCTCGGGTCACGGCCCGTGCAGGGTCCCCGGAGGCCACCAGGCGCAGCGGGCCGTCCGGGACGACGTCGGGGACCGGTGCGTCGATGCCTGCTGGCGCTGGGGCATCGAGCGGGCGTCCGACGAGTCGGTTGAGCGACGCGAGGGCGAGCGTCTGCGCACGTGTGGCCTCGCGCAGGTCGGTCTCCACGGCGAGCGCCTCGGCAGAGGCGCGGACGACGGCGACGCGCAGCCCAGCGCCAGCGGCTCGCTCGCGCTCGGCGCGGCGCCGAAACTCGGCCACGCGCCGGGCGGCGGCCTGCTGCACCTCGACGCCTCGGGCGGCGGCGCGGTAGCGCCAGTAGGCC
>JBCDLV010000376.1:0-3217 GCA_038744895.1 Bacteroidota bacterium
CCCCCAGCTTCGACCAGCTGGCGACCTCCGTCGAGGTTCTCGAGACGGGCATCAAGGTCATCGACCTGATCCAGCCCTACGCGCGAGGCGGCAAGATCGGCCTGTTCGGTGGCGCTGGGGTCGGCAAGACGGTCATGATCCAGGAGCTCATCAACAACATCGCCAAGGGCCACGACGGCTTCTCGGTCTTCGCCGGCGTCGGCGAGCGGACGCGCGAGGGCAACGACCTCATGCGCGAGATGCTCGAGTCGGGCATCATGAAGTACGGCGACGACTTCCTCCACTCGATGGAAGAGGGCGGCTGGGACCTCTCGAAGGTGGACATGGAGGCGCTCCGCCAGTCGCAGGCGTCGTTCGTGTTCGGCCAGATGAACGAGCCGCCGGGCGCCCGTGCCCGCGTGGCGCTGAGCGGCCTCACCCTCGCCGAGTACTTCCGCGACCAGGGCTCGGGCAAGGACGTCCTCTTCTTCGTCGACAACATCTTCCGGTTCACGCAGGCCGGCTCGGAGGTCTCGGCCCTCCTCGGCCGCATGCCGAGCGCCGTGGGCTACCAGCCGACGCTGGCAACGGAGATGGGCACGATGCAGGAGCGCATCACGTCCACCAAGACGGGCGCCATCACCTCGGTGCAGGCCGTCTACGTCCCGGCGGACGACCTCACGGACCCGGCCCCGGCTACGACCTTCGCCCACCTCGACGCCACGACGGTGCTCTCGCGCCAGATCGCGTCGCTCGGCATCTACCCGGCCATCGACCCGCTCGACTCCACGTCGCGGATCCTGACCGAGGAGGTCGTCGGCGAGGAGCACTACCGCGTGGCCCAGGACACGATGGAACTGCTCCAGCGCGACAAGGAGCTCCAGGACATCATCGCGATCCTCGGCCTCGACGAGCTCTCAGACGAGGACAAGCAGGTCGTCAACCGCGCGCGTCGCGTCCAGCGGTTCATGTCGCAGCCGTTCTTCGTCGCCGAGCAGTTCACCGGCACGCCGGGCAAGTACGTCAAGGTCGACGACACCGTGCGCGGCTTCAAGATGATCCTCGACGGCGAGCTGGATCACCTGCCGGAGGGTGCCTTCCTGTACAAGGGCGGCATCGAGGAGGTGATCGAGGCCGGCGAGAAGATGCTGGCGGAGGCCTAGCCGCCTCGGGAAATGGGAGATAGGGGAATGAGAAATAGGGGCTTCTCGCTCCGTCCTCCTTCTGCCATTTCCCAACTCCCCATTCCCTAGTCCCCATGCCTGATTCCCTTCTCGTCGAGATCGTCTCGCCCGACCGGGCCGCGTACCGGGGCGAGGCCCGGAGCTTCCGCGCGCCCGGCGTGGAGGGCCAGTTCGAGATTCTCCGCGGCCACGCGCCCCTGCTGGCGGCCACCCAGGTGGGCGTCGTGACCGTCACCACGGTCGATGGCGAGCGGCTTCAGTTCGCCACGTCGGGAGGGTTCGTCGAGGTGCTCGACAACCACATCATCATGCTAGCCGAGACGGCCGAGCCGTCGTCGGAGATCGACGTCGAGCGCGCGCGTGCCGCCGAGGAGAGCGCTGCCGAGCGCCTGTCTGCGGCCCAGACGCCCGAGGAACGGGCACAGCTGGAGGCCGAGCGCGACCGTGCCCGGAACCGCCTCCGCACGGCGATGGGGTCGGTCTAAAGGGAGGCAACGACGCAGGAGGAGGATGAGAACCGCTCTGTAGAGCGGCCCCGGAATGCGTCCTCCTCCGTCCTAGTCGGCTTCTTCGTCGCTCGCCAGCCGGACGCCGCGTCGGTCGCGAATGACTCGCTGGCCCTCGCGCAGCTGGAACGTCTCTCCCTCGACGCTGAAATCGACGGGGGACATCACCGGGGCCGGAGCCTCCTCTTCCACGTCGTCGGGTGCCTCGCCAGCGGGCGATGCGACAGGCGCAGGCCTGCTGGCCGTGGACGGACGAGGCGCGGGAGGGACAAGCGCTCCATCGCCAGCGGGCGTTCCAAAGCCGACGATCTGGTTCCAGCACCGCTCGATCTCGTCGCCGAACACGACCACGAGGTCCCCACGGTCGGCCAGGCTGAGGGTGTGCTGAACGGCCTCGGTCTCGTCGGGGACGACTTCGATTTGGTCGTCACTGACGCCGGCGTTGAGGAGTGCCTTGCGGAGCATCTCCGGAATCTCGGTCTCGCCGCGTCCCCGGAGGCGATCGTCTCGCTTGCACACGAAGTGATCGAAATGGCCTGCCGCAGCCTGCGCCATCGCGTGGATGTCCTCGTCACGACGGTCGCCCGGTGCTGCCAGCGTCAGCAGCTTGCGCCCTTGGACGTCGAGTTGGTCGACCAGTGACGCCATCGCGCCGATGGCTGCCGGGTTGTGCGCGTAGTCGAGGATGACGCGGAAGGGGTGCCCGTCGAACACGTTGAGCCGGCCCGGTGCCTCGTAGAAGCTGGTCGAGAAGGTCTGGAGCCCGTGGCGGATCTGATCGAGGCCGAGTCCTGGTGTGCCGTTGGCCATCGGCCCGTTGCCGAGGGCGTAGCAGATACCAGCGGCGAACATGGCATTCTGGACGTTGTGCCGGGCCTTCCCGTCGAGGGTTGACGGAATCAGGTGAGTCCAGAGCAACGGCAAGTGCCGTCCGCCGTCGTGGATGGTGATCATCTCGCCTGCGACGCCCCGCTCCAGCACGACCGCGCGTCCGCCTTCGCGCACGTGCGCCTGCACCAGTGCGTGCTCGCTATCCATCGTGACATAGCAGAGGTGCCGCGCGTCGGTGTGGTCCGCCATGGCGAGAACACGCGGGTCGTCGGCGTTGAGGACGACCGTGTCCTCAGCCACCTCGATCGGGATGCGCTTGATCTCCGCCAGCTGGTCGAGCGTATCGATGCCGCCCATGCCGAGGTGGTCACTGGAGACGTTGAGGCAGGCAGCGACGTCGCACCGTCGGATGCCGAGGCCGGCACGCACCATGCCCCCCCGCGCGACTTCCAGGACTGCCGCGTCGACGGTCGGGTCGCGGAGGACCGTCCGCGCGCCCATCGGACCGGTCATGTCGCCTTTGACGCTCAGCCGGCCGTCGACGAAGACGCCGTCGGTCGAGGTCATGCCCGGCACCCTGCCTGCCATCTGGAGCACGTGGGTGACCATCCGCGTGGTCGTGGTCTTGCCGTTGGTGCCGGTGACGATGGCCACCGGGATCCGACCGGGCGTCCCCGGGGGGAATAGCATGTCCAGGACGGGGCCCGCCACATCCCG
>JBCDLV010000377.1:0-3209 GCA_038744895.1 Bacteroidota bacterium
AGACCCAACCAGCCTGCGCCACCGCGGAAGCCCGTCAGCGGGCCACGCCGAGGCGGCAAAGACCTTGAAGCGCTGACTACGCGCGTAGACGCCTGGACTGTAGCGTTTTTCGGACCCGGGTTCGACTCCCGGCATCTCCACACCACATAGGCCCCGATCCTCTTGCATACCATGGGGTTCGGGGCCTTTCGTTTTGATCACACTGACGAGTTCTAGGCGCCTCTCGCTCCTCGGCTACGACGCCTCTCGACGTCGGTCCAACGATGCCATCACGAGCGCGCCGTCAACCAGCTCCGTCTCGGGAGTAAACCTCCGAGCGACGGCGAGGGTGAGCGCGCAGCATGTCAACAGGGGGATGTCCTGGAGGTGTGCTACGGCGAGGGCTTCTGAGTTGCCCGCTCCGAGCCATTGGGCTCCGCGCGTGCCCGCGCCCCACGATCCCCCGAGGTCGACGTCGTTCATCTGACGGCTCCGGAGTGCGCTCGCCATCCTGGTCTCTGCCTCGCCGTAGTCTACGGCGACCCAGTACGCGGCGCCGGCGTTAACGAACTCCTGGACTGGCCCCCGGCCTCCGACGCGTCGCTCTCGAGAAAGGGCCGCCCGCACCAAGCTCCCGGCGCGCCACGTCGCCGGTTCATCAGGACAGAGGGCGTCCGGCGTCAGACCGACCGGCCCGCCGATGGCGTCGCAGAGTCCGGCGGCCAGCCCGGCCCGAACGAACCTCAACACGGTTGACCCGTCCACGACCGCGTGCGGTTCCATCGCGTCGTCCGCTAGGCCCAGGGGTACTCGTCGAGTTCCCGCGCCGCGCGGTCGTCGGTCTGTGCAGGCGGGCCGAGACCCTCCTCAAGGACCGTCTCGTCGATGCCAAGCACGTCCGCCGCCTGGCTCGGCCGTAACCGGTCCTCGAGCAACGCGCGCTGGACGGCGTTCCTCACCGAGAGCGGGTAGCGGTCGAGCCCGTCGTTCGTGTCGATGTCGGCCGTGCAGAAGGGGTCGGCCGGGATCCCGAGCCGGTCGGCGAGAGCGACCGGGCTGTACCTCTTCCACTCGTCGACGGAGTCCCTCTGAGCGAGCCCCTCGTCGAGGAGCCGGTAGAGCATCATCGCGTAGCTCACGCGGAAGTGCGCAGCGAGCAGGACGGCGCCGTACTCGTCGACCGGCCCCCTGAGCCAACGCTTCGAGAGGCGCCGGAGCTCGCGCCCAGGCACCAGGAAGTGGGAGGCGAACGCGTTCGCGAACCTCTCCTCTCGCGCGCGGTCCCCGCCGACGCTGACGGTGGCCCGCTCGGGGAAGTGGAAGAGCGCGTGGGCCAGTTCGTGGGCCAGCGTGAACGCCTGCCGGCCGGAGCTGCAAGCGACGTTGACGTAAACGCAGTATCCGAGGTCGCCGTGGTTGACGAACGCGCCCGAGACCACGCCCGAGCGTCCGACACCGGGCCGACCGGCTCCCCGGTAGACCAAGACGCCAGCAGCGTCGAGGAGCGCGTACAGATCGGGGAGCGGGCCGTCGCCGACTCCGAGGTACCCCCGGACGTGGGCAGCCAGCGTCGGCGCCCTCCGCGCATCGTACACGGGCCCGATCCCGTCGAGCGGCCTGGGCGGTCGGCGTAAGCCCCGCGCCCCGTGGGCGTCTATGTCAGCGACCCGCTCGGCCCACCGGTCCAGGAACCCGAGCCAGTCCAGCAGTTCGCTCTTCTCGGCCTCGTCGAGCGCCCCTCCGGCCTTGCGGAGCATCACGGTCACCGGGCTCCACGAGGTGCCCACCTCGGCGCCGATGAGCCGCTCGTAGGAGGCCCCGTAGAGAGTTGCGAGCCGCCTGAGGTTTGCGTCGGAAGGCGCCCGCGCACCGGTCTCCCACATCGAGATGAGCTCGCGGGTGACGCCGAGCACCGAGGCGACCTCGCGCTGGTTCATGCCTCCTCGGGCGTCCTTCAAGCGCTTACCCAGCGTCGTGGCAGGGCCTGGCGTGTCTGTCCTCATGCCGGAAGTAACGCTCCCGGTGGCCTCTCGCGCAAGTCGGTAGCGCTTCCGGTGATTTTGGCCTTGCCTGTTACTCCTAACTGTCGGTTTATTGTTACACAACGTCCCCCAATCGTATGTCCAGATCGCACGTCGGCCACGCCGACATCGTCCAGTTCGCCCAGGACCGGGTCAACCTCCCGCGCGAGAAGGCGAACGAGCACCGCGCCCAGGCCCGCCGCCTCCGCGAGAAGCTCGAGGCCTACCTCGCCGATCACCCCGACTTCGCCCTCCGAAAGATGCTCCTCTCAGGGAGCATCGCCAAGGGCACCGCCCTCCGCACGCTGAACGACATCGACGTCGCGTGCTACGTCAGCGGTGCCAGCGCACCCCAGGACATCGAGTCCCTCCTCGCGTACATCGCCGAGCGGCTGCGGAAGGCGTTCCCCAACTTCAGCCCCGACCAGGTCAAACCGCAGACCTACTCGGTCACGGTCTCGTTCCAGGGGAGCGGCCTCGACGTCGACGTCGTGCCGATCCTCTACGACGGCGACCCCGACTGGTACGGCCGTCTCGTGAGCCAGGACGACGGCTCGTTTCTCGAGACCTCGATCCCGCGCCACCTCGAGTTCTCGCTCGTCCGGCGGAAGGCAAACCACAAGGACTTCGCCCAAGTCGTCCGCCTCGCCAAGTTCTGGGCGCGGAAGGAGAAGCGTGAGCGTCCAGACTTCCGCCTGAAGTCGTTCATCATCGAACTCGTCTTCTCCAAGCTGGCCGACGACGGGCTCGACCTCTCGGACTACCCTGAGGCGCTCCAGGCCTTCTTCACGTACCTCGCCCGGACGGACCTCCGCGAGCGGGTCGTGTTCGAGGACTACTACCGGGCCTCGGACGTCGGCGAGATCGACGACCGGGTCCAGGTGATCGACCCCGTCAACGCGGACAACAACGCGGGCCGGCTCTACACCGACGTCAACGCGAACGCCATCGTCGAGGCGGCCCTCGACGCGGGCGACGCGATCGACGCCGCCCTCGCCGCGCCCACCAAGGGCGAGACTGTCCGCTACTGGCGACGCGTCTTCGGCCCCGCCTTTTCCGCCTGACCCATGAGCTGGACTTTGGCCCTATGCGGCGTAGGCCAGCGTGCTCGTGAGTTGCCACAGCACCGCCTCCGGGATTTCGACGCTCTCGCGCCCGCTACGGGACATCGATAAACCCTGCGCCCGCCACACCGACATCCGCACCCCC
>JBCDLV010000378.1:0-3168 GCA_038744895.1 Bacteroidota bacterium
CGCCTGCTTCCTGTCTTGTACACGGCGCTGTGGCAGTCGGCGACGCAGGGCACCCCCATCATGCGGGCGCTCCCACTCGTGCACCCGACTGACCAGACCATCCGCAGGACGGATCCCCTGTCGTTCTACGTCGGCGACGACCTGCTGGCGGCCCCCGTCGTCGAGCAGGGACAGCGCGAGCGGGAGATCTACCTGCCCGAGAACGAAGGCGGCTGGTACGACTTCGTCTCTGGCGAGCACCTCGAAGGGCGCCAAACGATCTGGACGCAAACGCCACTCGATCGCGTTCCGCTGTATGCCCGCGCAGGATCCGTCATCCCGCTGGCGCCGGTGCGGCAGCACACCCACGAGCCGGTCGGCTCTCTGACGCTTCACGTCTACCCCGCACCAGGGCGCCACACGTCGTGGCTCTACGAGGACGCGGGCGACGGCTACGACGATCACTGGCTGGGGCGCCTCGATGTCGAGGACGACGGCCAGGCGGTGTCGCTGGAGGTCTCCGTCGACGGCGCCTACGCGCCGGAGTGGACCTCCTGGACCGTCGTCGTGCATGGACTCGACTCGACACCCCAGCGTGTCGAGGTAAATCGCCAGCAGGCAGAGACAGAGTGGGACGGCCATGCCGCGACCGTGACGGTCCCCGTCGGCGCGAGCGTTCGGGTGGAGCGGTAGTCCGCCTCAGGCCGGCGCGACCACGAGCTCACGACGGGCGCTCTCCAGTCCGCCGCGACGCCCGCCGCTGGCGGACGCGGCGAATCATGGTGTCGTAGGCCTGCTGACAGAGCCAGTCCGCGCCGTCCGTGTAGGCCGGGCGCACGTAGTAGGTGCCTGTCCGGTGGATCGGCGTGCCGAACGCGATGCACACCGCGTCCTCGGGCGGTACGTCGGTCCCGGGCCGTGGGTTAGCATCGCCTCGGGACCGTCGCCAGCGGACCCGACGCCAGTCGCGGTCGGCGAGGGTCTCCCAGAAGGCGTCGTTGTGCTCGGGCCGGACCGATCGCACCTAGCTCCTGGCACGCCGCCTCGCGGCAGCGGGTCCCTCGTCATCGGCCACCGGGTCCAGGGCGTCGGCCAGCACGGCCGGGTCGATGCGGTCCATCGACTCTTGCTCTTCCGTGACGATCGCTTCCAGGATCTCGACGCGGCGCTGAAGGGATGCGGTCGCGTCCCGGACGGACTCCTCGATCAGCGCGTCGAGGTCGCTTTTGCGCATCGACGTACCGCCGGCGGGGCTTCGAAGCGCCTGAATGCCGCGAAATGTGATCCACGGGAGGGCGACGAACAGCGAGATGATCGCTGCGAACGCGACCACGGCATCAGCGACGGGCATGGGAAGGCGAGTGGCGTGAGGCCAGAGAGTACGCGTACCCGCGCGCCTGGTTACGGGCGGAACAGGAACAGGCTCTCGTACAGGCCAACGCTACCGCGATCCACAACCAGCTTCTGGTGCTCGGGTCGCGTGTCGCGGCTGGCGAGCATGTCGAGCGCGCCTTCCTCCGCCTGCTGGACGTCGGCGACGAATCGCTGTTCGAGGTAATGGCTCAGCTCCAGCGCGGTGACCGCACCGTTGTTGTCCTCGTCGGCAGCCTGCTGGGTCACGGCCTCGGCGAAGAAGCGCGACAGGTAGCCTCCTGCCTCGAACTTGACGGCCACCGCCGAGACGATGTCTTCTTCCGAGGAGAACAGTCCCATGCGGCCAGGACGACTGATGAGGTCCTTGGCGAACCCACCCGAGAAGCAGGCGTCCACGACCACCAGCTGGCGCGCAGATGGGATGGTCGCCAGCAGGGCGTCCATCTCGTCGTCCAGGATCGGCGCGTCGTACATCTCCAGCGACTCGTCGATGCCGTCGGGGTCCTGGCGTTGGAATCCCTCGGCGCGCTCGTACTGGCCGCCGTGGCCCGAGAAGAAGAGCACCATGAGGGTTCGGTCGTCGGTCCTGCTGGCGAGGTCGGCGATGGCGTCACGGACCGCGCCAGCGGTGGCGTCGGCGTCGGTGAGCAGGATGCCGTCGGACGGGTCCATGCCCGCCTGAATCATGGCGTCGTGCGCGATCTCAGCGTCCTCGGCAGTCCAGCGGAGGTCCCCGATCGTCTCGTAGTCCGAGATGCCGACGAAGAGCCCCGCGATGCGGTCGTACGCCGGCGGCTCCGGCGCGAGCGCGTCCGCCGCGGTGAGGCGCATGGTGTAAGGCCCGACCTCGCCCTCGCGGTAGCTGGTCGCGATGACACGGTACCGCCCAGGCTGGTTGGCCGAGAACTCGACCACGGACTGCGAGGTGCTCCCCTCGAAATCGTCGTTCTGGAGGCGCTGGCCGTTGGGGCTCTCGATAATGAGGAAGGTGTCGAAGGCGCTCGACGCCATCTCGACGCGCACCGGCCCCGGATCCGAGATGTCGAAGGTGTGGACATCCATGAACTCCCCAGACGAGAGCCGACGGTCGCCAGCGGAAAGCGAGGCGCGCGCCGTCTCCTCGAACGCCAGCCGGCCCGTGCTTTCCGGAACCCCGTCGTCTGCCAGACCGCCGCCGGGCGTCGGCTCGACGCCGTACTCGCCGGTCAGGTCCAGGCTCAGCTCGTAGTCGCCCGTCTCCGCAGCCGCGTAGCTCGTCACGAACACCGTGTAGCGTCCCGGCTCGGTCAGGTCCACGTTCAGAACCGAGTGACCAGGTCGACCGCCGCCATCGTCGTCTTCGGTGACCTCACCGGAGGGTGTCTGAAGCGCGAGGTAGGTGTCGAACGCATCGCTCGTCAGGTCGGCCTGGAGGCGCTGCCCGGGGACGGCTTCGAAGGTGTACCGGTCGATGAACTCGCCGGAGTCGAGCGTCTCGTCACCGTCGGCCAGCGTGCCTGTCTCTGTGCGGATGCCCGCGACGATCGCCGCGTCGTCCGTCCGAATGTCGAGGCGATAGCGCCCCGTCTCCTCGGCTGCGTAGCTCGTCACGAGGACGCGGTAGCTGGCGCCCTCCTCGGTGTCGACCACCACGAGTGACCGCTCCAAGGACCCTTCGTAGTCGTCGTTCTGAACGTCCACGCCGTCGGGGCCGAGGACGATCAGGTAGGGGTCGAAGCTGTCCGAGCGGAGGTCTGCGACGAGCGGGCCACCGGTGCCCGTCACCGTGTAGGTGTCGACGTACTCGCCGGAGTCGAGCGTGGGGTCACCGGACGC
>JBCDLV010000379.1:0-3159 GCA_038744895.1 Bacteroidota bacterium
AAGGGATGGCGGTCGGTGGCGGTGCTCGGGTTCGTGAGCACGTTCGTGACCGGTGGCCTATGGGGAGGGCTCCAGTACCGTCCCGCGCTGTACGCTAGCGTGCAGCCATTCGTCGCGATCAGCTTTGCGATCTACCTGACGCTGGCGGTTCGGTTTGCTGTGCGCTCGGCCCGCCGGTCGGCCGAGGAGCGCGCGCTGGCGGTCGACGGTGCCCTCGTGTTCGGCCTGCCAGCCGCCACGTTCCTTCTACAGGCTGGGCTGATCGAGGGCGTGGTTCCGTATGGACGTGCCTGGAGCGCTGCCCTGCTGTCGGTGGTGTACCTCGTCGGGTTCGGACTGCTGAGACGCCGAGAGCGGCTGGGCCTGCTCTCTGACGCATTCCTCGCGGTCGGCTTGGCGTTTGCGACGCTGGCGCTGCCGCTGGCGTTCGAGCGCGTCGTGGCTGGAGCCATGTGGGTGTTGGAAGGTGCGGGACTGGTCTGGGTGGGCGCACGCCAGCGGAAGGCATGGATGCGATGGGCCGGTCTCGCGCTCCAGAGCGTCGCCGCACTCGTCCTGTTCGGCGAGGGCGTGCTGGCCCCTTCCTCACGGTTCACGCCGGACACGCTAACGGGCTGGATCGTGGCTGTGGGCCTCGGCCTCTCGGCGCTCGTGCTCCACCGACGGCACCCGGGTGGCTCCGCAGAGGATTCCGCTCCATCCTCCATCGCGCCAGCGTCCGAGACGGCCCCGCTGGCGTCCGAGGAGGCCACGCCAGCGGATGACGACGCGCGGTGGTGGCCCTCCGCTGCGTGGGAGCGGACGGCCTCGACCCTGATGCTCCTGTTCGCCCTCTTCTGGTGGACCGTGACGGCAGGGGTGCATGCCCTGGAGCTGACGCCTGACCGCTACGAGCCGGCGGCCCTGCTGGCGGCAGCCGCCGTCTCGGCAGCCCTCTTCCTGGGGCTGGGGCGCTCCCTTCGCTGGAAACCGTTGGAGGCCGCATCGTTGGGGCTGACGCCCGTCGCATGGCTGCTGGCGCTGGCGGTGCTCGTCTTCGAGACCGACCCCGTTGGGGATCTGCGCGGGGTCGCGTGGATCGCCGTGTTCGGGGTGATCGGCGTCTCGCTGTGGCAGGTCGCGCACCGCTTCCGGTCGCCGATGCTCGTGCTGGCCGGGTGGCTGCTGGCGTTCGTCGTCGCGAACGGCCTGGGCGCGCGCGTGGGAACGGCAGCCAACGAGGCGTGGGCCGCCGCGGCAATCGGTGCCGTCTTGGCTGTGTCCCTGGGGCTCTCGGCTCGCTTGCCAGAGCCCTGGGCTGGTGCACGCGAGCGCAGGCGGCTGTCCACAGGCTTTGTCGTCGCCGTCTCCACCTGGCTGGTGGCCTCGTGGTCGCTCACCGGCGATGCCGACCCGCTCCGGACGATTCCCCTCCTCAACCCCGTCGACGGCACAGCCGTGGCGTCCCTGCTGGCGCTGGTGGGTGCCCGTGCAGCCGCTGCGGAGCGGTCTCGGACGGTGCTCTCCGTACTCCTCGGCGGGCTGGGCCTTGCGACCCTCACAGTGGCCGTGGCGCGCGGCGTGTGGGCTATCGAGGGCGTGCCGTGGACGGTCGACGCCCTCTATGCCTCGTCCTCGTTCCAGGCCGCGCTCGCCGTCGCGTGGACCCTGCTGGCGCTCGGGCTGGCTGTCGTGGCGGTTCGCCGGGGGAGCCGCGGCCTGTGGTTCTTCGGAGCGGGCGTGCTGGCACTCGTGGTCGCGAAGCTGTTTCTGGTGGATCTGTCCCAGGCCGAGGCGTTGGTCCGCATCGTCGCGTTCCTCATGGTCGGGACCCTCGTGCTGCTGATCGGGTACCGGGCGCCCTTGCCTCCGGCTCCGGGCGCCGAGGCTCCAGAAGAACCTTCGCCAGCGGAGCCCGAGCCTCCCGAGACGGAGCCTACAGAGCCCGTCGCCACCCTCCCAGACCCATGACTCTGCCGTCGCTTCCGGATGCCGCGCGCGTCTGGCTTTTCCCACTCGACCGCACCCTCGACGCCGCCGCTGCGGGCGCCCTGCGCCAGCGGGTCGCGGGCTGGCTGCCCGGATGGCGGAGCCACGGCCGCCCGGTCCAGGCTGAGGCGGATGTCGTAGAGGGCCGTGTGCTGGTGGTCGGCGCCGTGATCTCGGAGGCGGACCTGAACGCAGGCGTCTCAGGGTGCGGGATCGACGCGATGGAGCACGTCGTCGCCGAGTCGATGACCGTAACAGGCGTTCAACTGGCGCCAGCGCTCGACGTGTCCGTGTTGAGGGACGGTTCGTGGGAGACGATGTCCCGCCCGGCCTTCCGCCGCCTCGTCCGCAGCGAAGAGGTCGACGCCGAGACGGTGATCCTGGATGTGACCCCCCAGACCGCTGGCGACCTGCGACAGGGCGGCATCGCTCGACCCGCTGGCGAGACGTGGGCCGCGCGCGCCTTCGCCCTCGACTAGTGGCCGACGAGGCCTCTGCGTCTGCAGGCACAGCCCGCGAAGTGGCCCTCGGGGTCGCCGCGGTGACCGTTCTGATGGGTGTCGGCACCGTCGGGTACGTCGCCATCGAAGGGTGGCGCGCGATGGACGCGCTCTACATGACCTTCCTGACGCTCACGACGATCGGGTTCAACGAAGTCGCTCCGCTCTCCGACGCGGGCCGGATCTTCACGATGGCTCTCGCCTCGGTCGGGATCGGTACGTTCGCTTTCATCGCGACGCGGGTCGTCCAACTCGTCGTCACCAACACCGCCTTTCGCCAGCGGGCCATGCACCGTCGGATCGACCACCTCTCCGGTCACTACGTGATCGCCGGCTACGGGCGCCTCGGCCAGCGCATCGCCCGGGACCTGGTGGCCTCGGGTCGCGACGTCGTGGTGATCGACCGACGAGACGACCGCGTCGAGGACCTACTGGCGGACGGTCTGTTGCACGTCCAGGGGGAGGCGACGGAGGAGGCCACGCTTCGTGCGACGGGACTGGATCGGGCGGAGGGGCTGGTCCTGGTCCTGCCTGACGATGCCTCCAACGTGTTCGTGGCCCTGACGGCGCGCGAGATCGCCGAGGGCCGGAACCTCTTCATCGTGACGAGGACCAACGAGGAGGGCTCGGTCAACAAGCTGCTGCGGGCCGGAGCTGACAAAGTCGTGTCCCCGCTCGAGATCGGGGCCGA
>JBCDLV010000380.1:0-3158 GCA_038744895.1 Bacteroidota bacterium
CGTCAGCCGCGGAGTGCCTGCTGGCGCGCGGCTCTGTGACGAGCAGCGCCAGCGGGGCCCGTCACGCCGACGCCGGTCTCGGGCGTCGCGTCATCAGCACGACGGCGGTGACGACGGCGGCGGCGGCGATGAGAACGCGCCCGTTCATCGGCTCGTCCGCAAGCCACCAGCCGAGCAGGACGGCCACGACCGGATTCACGTAGGCGTACGTCGACACCTTGGCGGGCGTGGACACGCCGAGGAGCCAGACGTAGGCGCTGTAGGCGATCAGTGACCCGAACACGATCAGGTACGCCAGCGAGAGCATCGACCGGAGTGAGGCCTCGTCCCACACGGGCCGCTCGCCCACCACCACGCCGAGGGCGATCAGCAAGACGCCGCCGACCAGCATCTGCATCGCCACGTTCAGGAGCGTGTCGGGCGCGGTCTCGGCGCCTCGCTGGTACACCGACCCGATCGACCAGCTCAGGGCCGCTGCGACGACCGCCAGCGCGCCGACCAGGTCCACCGGCTCGCTGCCGAGGTTGGCCGGACCGATCAGCACCGCCACGCCCACCAGTCCGAGCACGAGGCCGACGGCCACCGACGCCGTGGGACGCCTCCGCTGGCGCGCGGCGTCGATGAGCACCATCCACATGGGCAGCGTGGCCACCAGGAGCGCCGCGATGCCGGAGGGAATCCGCTGGATCGCCCACGTCGTCGCGCCGATGCCGCCCACCAGAAGGAGGGTTCCAACGATGATCGCCGTGCGCCAGTGGACCGGAGCCGGAGGCGACGCGCCTCGCACACGCAGGATGACGTACAGCAGCACGCCCGCGATGGCGAAGCGGCTTCCGGCCATCGTGAACGGCGGCAGCGTCTCGATGGCGAACCGGATCCCCAGGTAGGTCGAGCCCCAGACGAGGTACACGATCGCGAACGCCGCCAGGACCGCGACCGCAGGAGCAACTGGACGAGTCATGCGAGTGGCGGCGGAGGGTGGAGCGAGGACAACCTCCGATGTATAGTGGCTACGTTCCAGATCCATTCTATACTTTCTGACCAGACCACTTATGCCGCGTACCGCACCGCCCGCCCTCGACCTCCCGCTGGCGCCGGATCCCGGCCTCGCTCCCACGTACGAGCGGCTGGCGACCCGCCTCCGGGACCTCGTCCTGACGGGCCATCTCCCGTCCGGCATCCGCCTGCCGGCGTCGCGCGTGCTGGCAAAAGACGTGGGCGTCTCGCGCACCACGGTCGAGGAGGCCTACGCGCGGCTGCTCGACGAGGGCTTCATCACGCGCCGCCAAGGATCGGGCACCTACGTCGCGGAGATCGACCTAGACCGCCCGGTGGCCCTCCCGGAGACCGGCCCGCCGGCGCGGCCGGACCATCCCCACCTCTCCCGTTGGGCACGGCAGTGGACGCAGCCTGCCGACGCGCCGTGGGTCGTCTGCACGAGCCCATGCCGCGCCGACGAGCAGGCCGTCCCCCTCGACGACTGGCGGCGTACGGCAGCGCGGATCCTTCGCCAGCGGGGCGACGCGTACCTCGCGCCTCCGCCTCCCGCGGGTCTCGCCGAGCTTCGCCACGCCGTCGCTGACCATCTGGCGTCCTTCCGCGGACTGCGCTGCACGCCGGACCAGGTCGTCATCACGACGGGAACGCAGCAGGCGATGGTCGTCCTGGGGCGCGTCGTGCTCGACGCGGGCGACACCGTGTGGATGGAGGATCCCGGCTACGTCTTCGCGCGGGCCGCCTTCGAGAGCATCGGGGCGAACGTCGTCTCCGTCCCCGTCGACGACGAAGGCCTCGACATCGAGACCGGTGCCCGTGTCGCACCCGACGCACGGCTGGCGTATGCCACGCCGTCGCACCAATTCCCGACCGGCGTGACCATGAGCGTGGACCGCCGGCTGGCGCTCCTCCGCTGGGCCGAGGCCACCGGGGCCTGGATCGTGGAGGACGATTACGACAGTGAGTACCGGCACGTCGGCCGGCCGCTGGCACCGCTCCAGAGCATCGACGCCAGCGGGCGTGTGCTGTACACCGGCACGTTCAACAAGTCTCTCTTTCCGGGCCTCCGCGTAGGCTATGCCGTCGTTCCGAGCGCGCTGGCGGGCCCGCTGGCGCAGGCGGTCCGCCTGCTGGGGGGCGGCCCGCCGCTCATCGAGCAGGCGACGGTAGCGTCGTTCGTGTCGGACGGCATCCTCGCGTCGCACCTCCGGCGTACGCGGCGGCTGTACCGCGAGCGTTGCGACGCCCTCGTCGAGGCTCTCCGCGAGGCGGCCATTCCAGGCGTCGACCTCGGGCCGACAGAGGCCGGCCTCCACGTCTGTCTTTGGCTTCCTCCGGGCGTGGAGGATGTCGAGGCCGCCCAGGCCGTCGCTCAGGACGCCATCGGCGCGACGGCGCTCTCGACGCACACGGCCGAGGCCGAGACGCTCCGCCAGCGGGGTGGGCTGGTCCTCGGCTACGGGCGGGCTGAGCCCGATGCTCTTCGGGCGGCTGTCGACCGGCTGGCGCGGTTCTGCGCCGAGCGTGCGGCGTAGCGCCAGCCGAATCGTGACCGCCAGCGGAGCGCGCAACGACCTGTCGCAGCGCACGCCGCCAGCGGGATGTCTGAACACCGAAGCGGCCCACCCCCTGACGGAGGCGGACCGCTCGGACATGTAGTTCGGAGGGCTAGAACCGGACGCTCACCGACGGCGAGCACGACGAGGTGCCTCGCTCACAGACCGTGAAGGCATAGGTCCCGCGGCGATTCCAGCCGAGGTTGTACGACTGCGCGCCGTCGTTGGTGGTCGTCGCAGCCCGGGAGCCGTTGACGTAGACGTCCACCTGGCTCGACTGCGCGCCGGACCACGACAGATCGACGATCGAGTAGCGCCAGTAGTAGCGGCCTTGGACGTCGAGGCTGATCTGCGACGGCGGCGGCGGAGGCGGCTGCGATCCGCCGGACCCGACGAAGAGCAGGTCGTTGTTGGCGCTCCGCGCGTTGCCGACGGCGTTGTCCGTCACCGCACCCAAGACCGCCGCGTTGACGGTCACGGGCGATGCGCCCGGGCTTCCAGCCAGCACGAGGGCAGCGGCACCGGCCACGTGCGGGCTCGCCATGGAGGTTCCTGAGATCGCTGTCGTCGCGGTGTTGCTCGTGTACCACGCCGACCGGATGGAGA
>JBCDLV010000381.1:0-3144 GCA_038744895.1 Bacteroidota bacterium
CGTCGGGATCAACCAGCTGCGGGCCTACTCGCCTGACAAACAGCTCGCCGACCACGACCCGGACGCCACGTTCGTCAAGCGCTGGGTCCCCGAGCTTCGCGACATGCCGCCGGTGTCGATCCTCTCCCACGCACAGCATCCTGTCGACGGGTACCCCGAACCGATCGTGGACAGGATTCCCAGTCTCAAGGGCTTCCAGGCTGACTACTACGCCATCAAGCACCAGCCGGAGACGCGCGCGCTGGCCGAAGAGGTGTACGCCGTGCACGGATCGCGGCGAAAGGCATCCTCGCGAACGTGGAAGAGCAACGCGCCCAGAGCCGGGACGAAGCGCGTCGTCAAGCCTGCGTCGTCCCAGATCGACCTGTTCGGGGATGCGTGAGGCGTCTGTCGTCGGCCCCTGCGACGCCAGCGGGCACACGCTGAAGGGCAGTCTCCCGCACGCCTCGCAGAGTTATTGATCCCACGGTTCGAGACCCAGTCCAGAGCCAACCCTGAACCTCTCGAAGCTCGAACCTTACGACCCCCACCTGACGCCAGCGGACCCGTGACGGCTCTCGACATCCTCCGCCAGCGGACCCGCCGTCTCTCGGGCCACCCAGTCGCCAAGGGCGCCGACTACGTCCTCTGCTGGGTCCAGCAGTCGCTCCGCGCCGAGGTCAACCCGCTCATCGACGTGGCGCTAGCGCTAGGCAACACGCTCGGGCTGCCGGTGGTGGTGCTGCACACCCTCGAAAACCGCTACCCGTACGCATCGCACCGCATCCACCGGTTCATGCTAGAGGCGAGCCAGGACCTCGGACCCGGTGTGGAGGCCCGCGGCCTCCGGTTCGCGCGGTACGTCCGCCCGGGGCCCGCTGGCGGCGACGCGGCCGGCACGGTCGAGATCGCCGCCCGGGTGGCGCAGCGAGCCGCCGCCGTGTTCGTAGACGACGTGCCGACATTCGTGACGCCCGAGTACGCCAGCGGGCTCGTCGAGGCACTCGACCGGCCGGTGTTCGCCGTCGACGCCTGCTGCGCCGTGCCGATGAACGCGATCCGGCGTCACATCAGGACCACCAAGGCATTCCGCGCGGCGCACACGCCGCTCCGCTCCACGTACGTCGAGACGGTCACGCGCCAGCAGCCCGACGCCGAACGCTTCGACGGCGATCTCGACCTCCCCGAGACGCCTGACCTCGACGACTTCGACAGCGATGCACTGGACGACTTCATCCGGCAGTGCGGCGTGGACCTGACCGTTCCACCAGCGGAGGGCTGGTCCGGGAGGAGGAGTGCAGCGCTCGACCAGCTGGCGACGGCCGTGGAGGACGTGGTCGGGCGCTACAAGTGGACGCGCAACAACCCGGCGATCACGCCTGGATCGGCCCGCATCTCGCCCTGGATGCACTTCGGGGTGCTGTCCCCGCTAGAGGTCGCACGCGCCGTCCTCGATGGGGAGGCCGACGGCCACATCCACCGCGACGCCCGGTGGAAGTTCTTGGACGAGATGCTGACCTGGCGCGAGGTCTACCACCACCGCTGCCGCCACGAGCCCGACTGGGCACGCTTCGACGGCCTGCCAACGTGGGTCCAGGCCACGCTTCAGGAACACGCGGATGACCCGCGGCGCCTGTACCCCCTCGACCAGCTGGCGCACGGCGAGACCGGCGACGAAACCTGGAATGCAGCCCAGAAGGCGTTCACTCTCGACGGCTGGATGAACAACAACCTCCGGATGTACTGGGTCAAGCAGATCCTCCGCTGGCGCCCGTCGCCAGCGGACGCGTTCGCGACGGCGTGCTACCTCAACGACCGGTTCAGCCTGGATGGCCGCGACGCCTCGACGTACGGCGGCATCCGCTGGGGCTTCGGCGAGGCCAAGCGCGGCTACCGCGACGTGCCCATCTATGGCTGGGTCCCTCCTCGCTCGGACAGCAGCCTCCGCAAGCGGACCGGCGTCTCGGCGTGGCTGGCGGAGCAGGCCACACGAGAGATTCCGGTCAGGGCCGAGGTCCCGTCGGACCCGCCGCCGGAGTTCGACCGCTACCGCTGAGCGACCGACGGCTCCGCCGGCGCGGCCAGCGCCCGGAGCGCCACGTACCCCACCGTCAGCATGCCGCCGAACACGAGCGTCGTCGCGACCGTCGAGGGGTGCGCCAGCGGGTCGAGGACGCGGGCGGCGATGTCCGCGAGAAGCGCGCCGGGGGCGGTGACCACGTCCCACGAGTTCCAGCGAAGCTCGCGGCCGAGGTAGATGCCGAACCCGCTCAGGAACAGCACGCCGACGGCCAGCGCCCATGCTACGCGCGGCCCAACGCGCCGGGCGACGACGTGGTGGATGTCGGCCAGGGACACGTAGCCGCTGAGGAGGCCGACGCCAGCGGCGGAGAGCAGCATCCCGAGGTCGTACCAGTATGGCACCGGTGGCCGGTCGCGGAGATGCACGAGATCGGTCAGGATGTAGGGCGCGTTCGGGAGGAACAGCAGCCAGACCGCACCCAGCGCGACCAGAGCGGGCCACCTCGTCCCCTGCCGGTCGAGATGAACGACGGCGGTCGAGATCGCCAGCGGGACCGCTGCGAGCACTAGGTTCCACGCGAGGAAGAGCCCAAACGGCGATCCGGACAGGAACAGGCGGATGAGGACCAGCACGCCCGCCCACGAGGCAAGGGCCACGGCAAGCCGGAGGCGGCGGACACCAGGAAGAAGCATGACTCTTTGCTTTGCAACGCAAAGAACTTACAACATGCTTAGCTGCCGGTCTAGTATTTAGGCGGGCTCACGCCGTGGCTGGGTACAGACGTCGCGAGTTGGCGGTAGGGCCCCAATGCTTGTACCGGACTCTCTACGCGACCTGTCAGATCGTAGCCGCCGGTCGCAGCGTGCCCCGCTGGCGCTTGCTGTGTCGAGAGGCTCACCACAGGAGTCATCCTGAGCAGACGCGAAGGATCTCGACGCCAGCGGTGCTGTTCGTCGCGCCGGTCACAGAGGCCCAAGCCTGTCCGCTGGGGTCCTTCGGCTCGACTGCGCTCGGGATGACAGGACGGGGAGCTTCTCAACAGAGCAACCCGCTGGCGGATGGATCACCCGCCAGCGGGGCGGGATTACGCGTCGTCGCGGTCGTTGACGCGTGCGGGCGGCGACGTGGCCTCGACGGCCACC
>JBCDLV010000382.1:0-3129 GCA_038744895.1 Bacteroidota bacterium
CCGGTACCTCTACGGACCTGCGGGCCAAGGCTTCTTCGCCTTCTACGGCGGCCACGATCCCGAGGACTATCAGCACTTCGTGCACGACCCGCCCACAGACCTGGCGTTGCATCGCAACTCACCCGGCTACCGCCTCATCCTAAACAACGTCCTCTTCCCCGCTGCCAAAAAGCAGCCCCAGAAGACGTGATGGTGGGGATGGGGAAATAAGGAAATGGAAGTCGGCAGAGGTACCGCGGTGGCCCGGACCGCTCGTTCTGCCTATTTCCCAGTCTCCGTTCCCTACCCCCCGCGAACGCAGTGAGCGACCCCAAGCCCCCCTCCGCCAGCCGGTGCACCATGACCGAGCTGGTGCTGCCCAACGACACCAACACGCTTGGCAACCTGATGGGCGGGCGGCTGCTCCACTTCATGGACGTGTGTGCTGCCGTGGCGGCACAGCGCCACTCGAACCGCACGGTCGTCACAGCATCGGTGGACTCGGTGGACTTTCGGGACGCCATTCGGCTGGGCGAGGTTGTCGTGATGGAGGCGACCGTGACGCGGGCGTTTACGACGTCCATGGAGGTCGCCATCGAGGTCTGGGCCGAGGACACCTCCTCTGGCGAGCGCCGCCACTCCAACCGCGCGTTCTACACCTTCGTCGCCGTGGACCAGAGCGGACGCCCCATCCCGGTGGCCCCGCTGGCGCCCGAGACCTCGGAAGAACACGAGCGGCATGACGCTGCTGGGCGGCGACGCCAGCTGAGGCTCGTCCTGGCTGGGCGCCTCGCCCTCGGCGACGCGGATGAGCTAATGGCCCATCTCGATGCCGCGCGCCTGGATCCGCCAGCGGACGAGGGGAGCCGAACGGAGGTCACGGCGTAGGACGCGCCCCACCACTCCCATCGGCATGCGCCTCCTCTCTCTCTCCCTTCTCGCCTGCGTCATCGCCATTCCTGCGCAGGCCCAACTCGGTGTCGGAGGGCAAGTCGGCGACCCGACCGGCCTGTCATTGAAGTTCGGCGACGGCACGGGGGCGGCGATCCTCGCGATCGGCTGGGATCTGGACGATGCGGTGTCTGCCGAGGGCCACTACCTGCTTCGTGCCCGTCGCCTCCAGGGGTCACGGACGGCGCGCGTGTTCTACGGACCTGGCGTGTTCGTCGTCGCCAACGACAACCGCGAGCGATTCGGCGTCAGTCTCGGCTTGGGGCTGGAAGCCCGGCTGGCGCCTGAGATCGAGATCTACGGGCTCATCTCTCCGCGTTTGCAACTGATCGACGACACAGACTTCGAAATTGGAGGCGGCGCTGGCCTGCGGCTCATCCTGTAGCTTGGTCGCATGTCAGCAACCACTTCACGTCCCGTCCGCGTCTTGATCGCCAAGGTGGGCCTCGACGGCCACGACCGAGGCGCCAAGGTGGTCGCGGCTGCACTCCGGGACGCCGGGATGGAGGTGATCTACACCGGCCTGCGCAAAACGCCGGAGGTGGTAGTCCGTGCGGCAGAGGAAGAAGATGTCGATGTCGTCGGTGTCTCCATTCTGTCGGGGGCCCACGGGACAGTCCTTCCGCGCCTCAGAGCGCTTCTGGACGAGGCAGAGATGAGCGACGTGCTCCTCGTCGCCGGCGGCACCATCCCACAGGACGACGCGGAGAGCCTGCTCGACGCCGGGACCGTCGACCATGTGTTTACGCCTGGCGCACCGCTCAGCGACATCTCCGCTGCGTTGGCCGAGGCCGTGCGCGAGCGACGCGAGGCGTGATCCCGCCCCGCATCCTAGTCACCGGTGCCAACGGGCTCGTCGGGCAAGCGCTGGTCCGGGCCGCCGCGCGCTGGCCCGGGGCTGACGTGCTCGCCACGGGGCGAGGACCGGCGGTGTCTCACGCCAGCGGCGGATACGCACGGCTCGACGTTCTCGACGCCGACGCCGTCGAACGCACCTTCCAGGACTTTGCGCCCGACGTGGTCCTCCACGCCGCTGGCGAAGCCCGCGTCGAGCCGTGTGAGGCCGACCGCGAGGGCTGTTGGGCGGTCAACGTGGATGCCGTAGTCGCGATGGCCGCAGCGTGCGACCGCCACGGGGCCAAGCTGGTGCTTCCCTCCACCGACTTCGTGTTCGACGGCAAGGCGGGGCCGTACGCCGAGACCGACCGCCCCGCACCCATCAATGCCTACGGGCGCTCCAAGCTGGCGGCCGAGAACGCCCTGCGCATGTCACGCCTCGACGACTGGGCCGTGGCTCGGACGACCCTGGTGTATGGCGCGCCAGCGGGCGACGGGCGCCTCGATCTGGTGCGGTGGGTGCTTCGGGAGCTCTCCGCGGGCCGACCCATCCGCGTGGTCTCCGACCAGACGCGAACACCCACCTACGACGACGACCTGGCCGACGGCATCCTGCGGATCGTCCGCTTCGACCGACGCGGCGTCTTCCACCTGTCCGGTCGCGAGCACCTGCCGGTGATCGACGTGGCACACCAGGTGGCCGAGTCGTTTGGCCTGGACAAGCGCCTGATCTCACCGGCGCCCACTGCGGATTTGCACCCGGGGGCTCCGCGGCCTCTCGACGGCGGCCTGCTCATCCTCCGTGCCGAGAGCGAACTCGGCTACCGCCCTCGACCGCTGGCGGACGCCCTCGCTGCCCTGCGCCAACGGCTGGCGGTTCAGGCCGGCTAGGGCACGTTCGAGCGCGCCAGGTAGATGGCCACATCCGGGAGGTCCTGCGGCTCGGCCACCAGGTAGGTTCCCTCCTGGCGGAGCGATACGGGACCCGCGAAGTAGCGCTCCAGCTCCAGCTGACCGCTCGTGCATGCTCGCTTGGTGCAGGCCAGACCACCATCGGAGGTAAACACGTCGTCGCGCATCCGGTATCGCCCGGAGCACTGATTGCACGACGACATGGCGACGGAGCCCTCATCGCCGAACGAGATCTGGGCCTCCTGGCGGAGCACGCCGTCCGGCGAGATGATCCGCTCCACGGTCCACGAGGTCCCCATGACGTCGGCAGCGACGCCCGTCGGAGGTGTCGAGCACGCCGCCAGAGACACGAGAGCGACGAAGGAGCTAAGAAGGCGCATGGTGGGGTCGGGGGGACGCGGAGAAGCTAGGCTAGCTTGCCGAGCACGTCCCCACAACGGCTCTGGCGCC
>JBCDLV010000383.1:0-3105 GCA_038744895.1 Bacteroidota bacterium
GGGAACCGGGTCTCGGCTTCGCGGAGCCACGTGAACACGTCCTGCGCGGCCGTCTCGAACGAGTCCTCCGGGCCGACCACGTGGTAGATCGACACGGAGTTGTCGAAGCCCATGTGGACGCCCGGGGCGTCGGGCTTGGCGTACTCGGGGATGAAGGGGAGTTCGGACACGCGCAGGAATCTGGACGTCCCCTCCAACCTAGCCTGCCTCTGGCACGGCAGCCATCGCCTGGACTTCACCGGGCACCTCCGCGAGGGAGTCCAGGGACACCATCGGGACCCGCTGGCGTGGCAGGCGAACGACCCACTGCGTGGGGTCTTGCTCGTCGTAGAGGCCTCCCATGGCAGACACCAAGCGTTTGATCAGGTGCGGGCCGATCCCGGACAGCCCACCGTCCGCGCCGCCTCCGCCGACGACCAGCCGAAGCCAATCGTCGCCATCAGCTTCGAGGCGGATGTCCACACTGGGACCCTCCGACGACGCGACGGCAGCACCGATCAGGTGGCGCGCCATGCGCTCCAGGAGGCCACCGTCGACGAGCAACGGGTCCGAGGGCAGTGTGCACCACACGTTGAGTTGCAGCCGTCGCGCCTCGGCCACCGGGCGGGTGGCATCGATGACCGAGGTCACCAGCGCCACGACGTCCGTCGGGCAGGGATGAATCGAGACGTCCGGTTCGTCGAGGAGCATCAGGTCGTCGAGGTCGTCCAGAGCCCCGAGCAGACGCTCGCCCGAGCGGATGATGACATCTCGGACGCGAGCCACCTCTTCCGGTGCGGCGTCTTCGCTGAGGAGCTCGGCGTATCCCAGAACCGCCGTCAGCGGCGACCGGAGCTCGTAGTTCAGGTGCTGGAGGAAGGCCGAGCGGGCCTCCGAGCTGGCGATGGCGCCCAAGGCGGCTCCGTCGATGGCGATGCCCACCAGGCCGACGGCGTTGCCGGTGCGATCCCGACGAGGCGACACCCTGACGGCATACTGATTCCCTCCCACGTCGAGCATCCACCCGCCCTGCTGGCCTTTCTGTGCGGCGCGAATGGCCTCGATGGCGTCAGGCGTCTCTGAAAACACCGTGCGCAAAGGCCGGCCGAGGGCGTGCTCGGCCACCAGGCCGATAGCACGCGCGTCCCGTCCCCATGCGGACTCGAACCGGCCCGAGGCATCTGCGACGAACAGGGCTCCGGGGAGCTGCGCGAGCATGCCTTCCAGGGCCGGTGCGCGGCCCGTCCGCCGGTCCGTGACATCCTCTACCATGAAGGTGAACCGAGGAGGGTCTGCGCGCTCGACGGCCGCTACGGTCGTCGCGAGGACGCGCGTCCCTCGGGTCGTCGAAGCATCCACCTCGACGCGGTGCGGGCGGCCAGCCTGGTCTGCGCGACGACATGCCGTCACCCACGCGCGGACGAGATCCGGGTCGAGATCGAGCCGGGACGCTCGCTTTCCTTTCAGCGCCTCCGGAGTCGACCCGAAGGCGGACGCGGATGCGGCGTTGACCGCCATGAACGCAAAATCGTCGGGCTCGACCAGGCGGACGGTTCCCATGCCCATTCGTGAGCCGTTGAAGAACGAGGCCAGATCGGCTTCTCGGGCCGCCAGCTGGCGTGCCGCCTCGCGGCTTCCGTAGGCGACGCCGACCCACCTGGCGAGGGCTTCGACGAGCGCACGGTCGTCCGGGCTGAACGGCTCCGGTCGTGGGGTGCCTCCCATCACGCAGAACGTGCCAACGCATCGGCCGTCCACGAAGACGGGAGCCCCCAGGTAGGCAGGGGGCTCTGAAACCGACAGGGACACGGCTCGCCCGTCTTCGAACCCGACGGCGCCGTGGGATCTGCAGGTGATCGAGCAGTAGGTCTGGTCGAGAGGGAGCGTCGAGGTCGACGCCACCGCTCCCGTCGGGTCGTGGACGGCGTACGGTGTCCACACGCCGTCTTCGATCAAGGCGAACACGGCAGCGTCCAGGTCCAGCGAGCGCGCAGCCCGGTCCAGGGCGTGCGCCAGCCGGTCCTCGAAGGTGCCCGGGTAGACGGCGATCTCGTAGAGCACGGGTGTCCGGTCAGGCCCACGCTCTTCGGCGCGCACCAACCCGAGGGCCACGAGCGCGAGGTTCTCGAACTGGGACGTCCAGGCGGCATCCGGCTGGCGGTCCTCCGGCGCGAGGACGAGCAGAGCCCCTTCCTCCTGCCCCAGGCGGGTGCCTGCTGCGAAGCGGGCGCCGGGGACGGCGCCGGACACGTCGATCACGTCGATCTGGTCGCCCAGGCCCTCTGCCAGCTCCGCCAGCGGGGCGCCGTCGGGGACGGCCCCGAACGACTCGACAGTCCTCAGCCGGCCCTCGGTGCCCATGCTGTACAGCAATGCCACGGGCACGCCCAGCGCGTCCGCGATCAGGCGAAGCCCAGCCTCGCTAGGCGATGACGACCCGTGCGCGAGGGGAGCACCAGAGGGCATTTGAGCGGAGATCCAGGGGCGAATGCCGCCTGTATCGGCGTGGGCTCTCCGATCCTCAACAGCGCCTCAATGGGGAACTCCCTTGTGCCGTTCCGCCGAGGCGGAGGCGTTAGGACTCGTTCAGCGTGCTTTGACGACGCGCACGCTCGTCGATCCTCCAACTCCCTCAGCACGCACGGTGTAGACGCCAGGCGCCAGCGGGGCGTCGAGGACCAGAGGAGAGGGCGGTGCGGGGCCGTCCCAGAGCTGCGCGACCTCTCGGCCGAGTAGGTCCACCACGGTCACGCGTACCGGCCCAGGACTCTCGACCCGAATCGACGTCTGCTGACGGAAGGGATTCGGGCCTGCCAGCGTCACTGCTAGCGGAGACACCTCAGGGACGCCCTCCTCCGAGGTGCTGACCCGATTGAGGCTGTAGACGATGCCGGGGTCGTAGTTGGTCACGAGGATGGCGGGCTCCGACGGGTGGGGGTCAATCGACGAGATGTTGAGCGCCGGGAGTCCCAGGCCACCGGGCTCCAGGATGACCTGCTCGTCCATGGTCGCGATGTCGAGGGCCCAGATCCGACCGCTCAAGAAGTCGCCGTAGATGTAGTGGTTGGGGAGGGCGAGGTTGTCCTCTGGCGTGACATACCCTCCGGTGATCGAGGCCCTGCCACC
>JBCDLV010000384.1:0-3094 GCA_038744895.1 Bacteroidota bacterium
AACGTGCCATACCCGGCTCGGTGAATGACCTCCCCGTCGTGGAGGATCAGGACGGCCGCGCCGCCTCCGACCTGGTCGAGGGAGTCGCGGAAGAGGGCATCAACGGCTGCAATGGTCGGGTCGGTTTGTGCCGATCCAGCCACTGCGAAGAGGACCGAGAACAGGACGATCGCGCGCATGACAAAGCGAGGTAGGACTCGAATAAGCATCACGACCAGTGGAAACGCAGTGCGAATCCGTAGACAGACTGTCTCCATTCCGTGTCAGCGCTCGCTACGTACCGCCAGCCGTCTTCGCTAGCTCGGATCTGCGTCTCGATGTCCTGATGGGGCCAACTGCTGGCGCTCCCTCCGCAACCCGCTGGCGTCAGCGCCTGATCGTCAGCGGGTGCGTGGTCGTGGCTCCGCCAGCGGAGAGTCGCAGCAGGTAGGTGCCCGAGGGAAGCCCCCCGGTGGTGAGCGTCGTGCGGTGAGTGCCTGCCACGCGCTCGCCGAGGTCCAGGTGACGCACGCGCCGTCCCAATAGGTCAAAGACGGTGAGGTCGGCCTCGACCGGCTGGCGGAGAGCATAGGAGACCTGCACGTGCGTGTCGGCCGGATTGGGCCAGATCTCAAGCTGGGCGCCAGCGGACGGCCCCGTGCTGCCAGAGGTGCCCTGCCAGCCGAGTGCCTCGCGCACGCGGCGCTGGAGTTCGACGTAGGTCGGGATCACGTTCGGGCCGCGGTCGCGGACGAGCAGAACGCCGACAGTGCCGAGCGAAACGTCGATCCAGGGTCCCATACCAAACGCGCCGGGGCTGCTCCCGATCAGAAGAGAGCCATCCAGGGCGATCTGCTCGCGCCACACACCGAGCCCGTACCGGATGTCGCGACTCGGCGGGATGCCGAGGTTGAGTTGGTCGTACTGGGTAAACGGGCTGTACACGATCTCAGCCCCGTCGGTCTGGTCACCTAGCATGGCGTCGACGGCTTCTTCCGTGAGGATGCGCCGCCCTCGGTAGACGCCCCGGTTGAGCACCATCTCTAGGAACGCCCCGTAGTCGTCCACCGTCGTGACCGTACCACCGGCGACTCTCGGGTTGCGCGACCGCATGTACGCCGTCTGCGTCATGCCAAGCGGTGTCGTGATTCGGTCCGCGAACAGCTGAGTCCACGACACACCTGTCGCGATCTCGGCGACCCGCCCAGCGACCTGCATCGAATACCCACCATAGCGAAACTCCGTACCGGGTTCGGAGACGAGGGGGAAGTCCAGAATGGTCTCCGTGCACCGTTCCAGCGTGGTGATCGGGTTGCTGACACAGCCCGATTCAGGCGAGACCTCGTTGCCTCGAAAGCCGGAGGTATGCGAGAACAGCTGGCGGACGGTGATGGATCGCTTCGGCCCTTCCAACGCGGGGAAGAACATCGCCAACGAATCGTCGAGCGTGAGCGTCCCGTCAGACAGCAGAGAGGCGATGACGCTACCCGCCAGCCACTTGGCTCCAGACGCGGTCGCCTCGACCGTTTCGGGTGTGAACGTGCCGTAGCCTGCACGATGAACCACGACCCCGTCCTGAATCACGAGCAATGCCGCCCCTCCCCCGATTTGGCTGAGGGAGTCGGCCATGAGGGCATCCAGGGACGGAAGAGTCGGCTGGGCAGAAGCGGTTATCGAGAGGAGGGCCGAGAGGAGGAGCGTGCGCACGGTAATCGGCAAGGGATTGGCTTGCAGGAGAGGCCAGGAGTATCGACAGGCCGGCACACGGATTCTGCCTGACGCTGCGGCGAAAATGTGCCGATTCTGTGCTAGCGCTCTCCGCCGACGGCCAGTCGTACCTCGTTCACGGTGCCATCCCGCCGGTACGCTACATCGTCAGCGAGGGCTCGGATCAGGTGGAGTCCGTACCCATGCTCGGCCCGCTGGCGGAGCGCCTCGTCGGCGGAGCCGGTCGGCGCCGTCGTGGGGTCGAACCCGGCGCCCTGGTACCGAACCGTCACGACGAGCCGTCGCTGCCCCAGCGTTCCCATGACCGTGATGACGTGCCCATCTGGAAGACCATGCTCGATGGCGTTGGCGACGGTCTCGTCCACCGCCAGCTGGGCCTTGCGCTTCGCAGCCTCGGTGAGGCCGGCTGCAGATGCCCACTGCGCCACCCGCTGGCGGACACGGGCCAGCTCGGCCGTGTCGCCGCGAACGCGCAAGCGGAGAGAGAGCCGGGCCATCTGCTAGTTGGAGAAGGCGTCGACGGCCTCCTCGACAGTCTCGTGCATGTCAAAGACGGTGGGGAAGCCCAACAGGTCGAACACCTCGAACACGCGCTCCGGCAGGGCGGCGATCTTGAGATCTCCACCGCCTTCGCGCGTTGGCTCGACGAAGGCCATGAACACCCCGAGCCCAGCGGAAGACACGTACTCCAGGCCGGAGCCGTCGGCCACCAGGCGGTGGTCATCGTCTGCCAGGCACGCTTCGAGGGCCGCCTCGAAGTCCGGCGCCGTGTGAGCGTCAAGCTCGCCGCGAAGATCGAGGATGCGGACAGACGCCTCGGGCGATCCCGCGCGGCGATCGAAGGCAACAGAGAAGTGGCTCATGCGAGATCGGGGTACGCGTGCTGCTCGGTCAACGGAGCACCGTCGGTGATATCGGAGGGAGGAACGCTTTCGCCTCGCCCTCTCCAGTGGAGGACGACGAACGTCGTGTCGTCGAGGGGGTCGTCGCTATCCGACCACGAGCGGTGCTCCGCGAGGAGTGCGTCTCTGAGGTCGATCGCACCCTCGTGGGCGTGAGTCTCCACAAACGACGCCAGCCGGTCGTAGCCGTATTCGTGCCCTCCAGCGTCGCGGGCCTCTACGAGGCCGTCGGTGTAGAGGACGATGGTGTCGCCGGGGGCGAGTTGGATGGTTTGCTCTACGATGGACCGGCGAAACAATGCCCCATTTCGGTCCAGGCCGAGCGCGAGGCCGTCGCCGCGGAGCAACCACCGCCCGCCGTCCTCGCGGGACCGGTCGCGGATGAGAACCGCTGGCGTGTGGCCTGCTCGGGCAAGGTTGAGTGTCCCGGCGGAGGCGTCAACGATGGCATAGACCGCAGAGGCAAAGACGCCGCGGCCGAGCGA
>JBCDLV010000385.1:0-3081 GCA_038744895.1 Bacteroidota bacterium
CCGCGTGGTCGGCGACGCCGACGACGCCTGGGACGCCTACGACTTCTCCAAGCCGCTGCCGCCGAGCGGCTCCTACGCCGTCGTGGCACCGGTGGGCGAGCGCGACGGCGAGACGCGCTACCAGGCGGTGCTCTCGGTGCCAGCGGCGCGGACGGTGCCGGTGGCCTTCCAGGCCAACGAGGCTGGGACGTACGAGCTCTCGGGCGTGCTGACGGGCGGCCTGCAGGCGACGCTGGTGGACTTGGAGACGGGCGCCGAGCACGACCTCTCGTCGGGTGCGTACGCGTTCGAGCAGGGAGCGACGTTCTTCCGTGACCGCTTCGAGGTGCGCCTGTCGGGCGGCTCGGTGTCGACCGATGAGGATGCACCGGAGACGGAGGTCGGAGTCCCGTACCCGAACCCTGTGAACGGAGCCGCACGCCTCAGCGTCCGCGCCTCCGAGTCTGGCGTGATCGCCGTCGACCTCTTCGACACGCTCGGTCGCCGCGTTGCCCGGACAGTAGCTCCGTCGAGTGCCGGCTCTGCCCAGCACATCGATCTCCCGACGAACGATCTAGCCCCCGGTGTGTACACCGTTCGCGTGTCGGGCGCCGGACTCTCGGCCGTCCGCTCGCTCACCGTCGCCCGATAGCGTCATGAATCGACCCATTCTCTATCTCGCTGCCGGTCTCCTCGCCGCAGGGGCATCGACCGAGACGTCGTCGCAGGAGGTGCCGTCGTGGGCCGCGCCGGTGGCCCCGGCGGGTCCGCCCGTGGGCCCGCAGGCGGCGTCGAGCGCGGCAGACCCGGGCGGAGCGCCCGCGCCCCCGAACACGCCGACGCCGGTGCCGATCGACGGGGGTCTGGGCCTTCTGGCGCTAGCGGGCGGCGCGTACGCGGCGCGCAGGCTGCGCCAGACGCGGTAGCGACAGGTCCCGCGAGGCCCTGACGGTCGACGGCCTTCTGGCGCCAGTGGGAGACGACTGCTGTGCACGCCTAGGTGTCCGCGCGACTGTGCGGCCTGGCATCACGAGACCGCCAGCGGGAGCGTTCACACTGGGACGGCCTCGTCCTCGGGAGTCTGCGCCTGAGGCATGGGTACGGGACGTCTGTACACAGCTGGCTGCAAAGCCCCGAGGGCAGCGTGGGGGTTGCTCCTGGCGTCGCGTCGTTCCGACGTACAAACAGGGCCTGTATCGGAATGAGAAGGTGTCAATGGTCCGTGATGAACGGATGCGCCAGCAGGGCCGCCGGAGATGTCCGATGACTTCGTCCCCGTCTTGTCTGTGCGTATGCGGCAGATGCATACCCATCTCCCGTCATCCTGCGAGGTCGGTTCCCCAAACCTTCCAGGGGTCTCACGTGGATGCAAGATGAGACACGCAGTACCATTCTGATACCTCCACCACGCACCTCATGCGAACTCGCTACGAACCGAGGGCTCCTCATGCCGCCAGCCTACTCGGACTGACGGCTCTTTTCCTTGCCCTTGCGTTCTCCGCGCCAGCTGAGGCGCAGCCGGTCAAGTATTTCGGTCAGGACGCGCCGCCGGACGCGATGTTCAACATCAACAACGCGACGAGCGCCGTTGCGGCTCGAAACCGGTTCACGGCCAACCTCACAGGCGTCCAAACGGTGGCATTCACCGGGGGAGCCACTGGTACCACACCGGGTAGGAATGGGCCTACAACATTCAACTGGGTTGATCTCGGAGTATTCAACTTCACAGGCCAGGGTGGCTCTACGATTCCAACCCGGGTGGAGACCAGCGATGGCGAGATCCGTGCTACCGAGACGTTTGGTGCGTACGCGACGAGTGCCTCCAGCTTTGTCTATGGTGTCGGCTACGACGATGGTGTGGGACAGACGGCTGGCGGTATCCGCCTGACATACGTACCCAGTACCAACACAAGGCCCTTTGGTGCGTTCGGTGCGTATATCACTGATATCGAAGGTTTCGGAGGCGTCTCCTTGACACTCACACCCGAGGGGGGGGGCACACCCGTGGTGCTCCGCTACACCGGTATCAAGAACGAGGGCGTGATTGAGACCAGTGCCACCCAGATTGGCAATGGCAACACCATCTTTGTCGGGTTTATCGACACAGAAACCCGGTACACCAGAATCCAGATCGGCTTTGACAACCCGTCTGGCCAGCAGGCAAACGAGTCGTTTGGCTTGGATGACCTTACGATCGGAGAACCCCTCCAGCTGGCGGCAGGCAAAGATCAGGCGACCGTCACGCAGGCAGCGGCGTGTGACGATGCCGGTTGGCGCCTGCTCTCGGCGCCGGTCGACAACGGCGTGACGCCGAACTCGCTCGGGCTGCTGAACCTGATCCAAGGAATCCCGGCTGGCGCCGGGATCACACAGCAGCAGTATCCGCTGGCAGACGGAACGAACGGGCCCACACCAAACTTCTACAACGAATACGGCGGCGGAGGGGCGGCTGACTATGCGCAGACGGCCAGTGCCGGTACCGTCCTCGAGCCTGGCCGCGGCTTCTGGTGGTACTGGTTCGACCAGAACATCGACCCGGATGACGATGCGTTCGGCGGCGGCACGAGCGAGAGTTTCGTGCTCGACAACTTCTATCTGTCAGCCATCGGTGACGAACTCACGGCAAACATCAATCGCAACTTTGCGGTGAACAGCGACCCTGGAGACGACGACTTCTATCTCGCCGGCAATCCGTACTCCGTGCCGTACGATGTGACGCGAATCCTAGGGCGAACCGGCGGTACCACCAACAGCACGACGATCCAACAGTGCGTGCTCGTGTGGGACCCCTGCGATCCCGGCGGCGCGACCTACAAGCCCATCGAGTTCGACGGCTCCTCTGGACCGACCGTCATCGCACCCTGGCAGGGGTTCATAATCCAAGCGACGACCACGGGTACCCAGGTTCGCGTGCGCTATCGCGCCGACGGTCGGGATCCGAATGCGACGCCGACCTTCGTGGGTCGCCGAGCGGAGGAGCCCCGCCTGGCGCTGGAGCTGCGCGGCACGACCGCCTCGGGCGCCGCTGTGCAGGACCTCGCCGCCGTCGTCCGCGTGGTCGGCGACGCCGACGACGCCTGGGACGCCTACGACTTCTCCAAG
>JBCDLV010000386.1:0-3055 GCA_038744895.1 Bacteroidota bacterium
CGCCGTCGATGCAGTCGCGCATGTTCGTCGGCTACCGCGGCCTGACCACCCAGTACGGCCCGACGCCGCTGCACCGCGAGTCGGTCGACATCGCCGAGCGGGAGTTGCAGCAGGCGCGCGCGCAGCTCGACGCCGTCACGGCCGAGATCGCCCAGATCGCCGACCAGCTACCCTCCACGGGTGCCCCGGTGGTCGACATGGGCGACTAGCGCTTCCACCCCGCGGTCTCCTCGGCAGCGCTCGACCGGCTTCGCCAGCGGGTCGGGCGCTGCTGTGTTTAGGGACACTGGATCTGGAGCCTCGATCGCGCGCCCCGCGGGCGCCCGCGGGGGGCCCGCGATTTAGGATCCTGCGCCGAACTGACGGGAGGTGTGCAGCACGGACAGTACCTCGACGCGGTCCGCATCGGCCCAGTAGATCACGCGGTAGTCACGCCAGACGACCTCCCGGATCTCGGGGTCGTCGATCTCGGGGACGGCTCGTCCAGAGAGAGGGAAATCCGCGAGACGACGGGTCGAGGCCAGCAAGCCGTCCACGACGACGGTCGCGTAGCTGGGCGCTACGTCGAGGTAGTAATCCTCGACGGCTTCCAAGTCCCGCCGAGCCTGAGCGGTCCAGACGACGTCTGCCACGGCCTACGAGCGGCTCTCGCGGCGACGGGCGAAGTGGGCCTCTACCTCGTCCTGCGTCAGGAGATCGGACCCCTCGCGCGCCTGAGCGAGCCCCCGCTCGACCTTGTGGAGGACGACGAGCCGCTCGATCACGTCCTCGTACGTGGCTGCATCAGGAAGCTGGTCGAGGGCGCGGCGAGCGCGCTCCTTCGGACTAAGGCTCGTAGCAGACATGGGTGGCGAAGCGTTTCAGGGATAACGCAGACACCAGCTGCGAGTTGCCGACCCGCTGGCGGCCGGCCGGCCCGGTGGCCGGCACCGGCGACGAGCGCCTTCACACTTCGGTCTCCTCGGCAGCGCCCGACCGGCTTCGCCAGCGGGTCAGCACATCGACCAGTTGTCCACCCTCGGCCAACCGGCTCCGTAGGATCGAGTACGAGGGCGGGCGAGCCGGAAGCTCCACGGGGCGCGGAGGTTACTGGTCACCGAACTATAAATCCGGCTTACAGTGTATAGTAACCCGGGCCATCTGCCCCTGCTGGCGCCGGCCGCCAGCGGGGCGAACTCCATCAGCGGTCGCCCGCTGGCGTGGAGGTCTCCGCTGGCGCCTCGGTCATGGCCGGCTCGGCGTTCTTGACGTAGGTGTCCAGCCACTCGGCCTGCTCCCAGAGCATGTGCAGGAGCGACTCGCGGCCGCGGTAGCCGTGGCTCTCGGCCGGCAGCAGCACCAGCCGCGCCGTCCCGCCGAGGCCCTTGAGCGCGCCGTAGAGCCGCTCGCTCTGGAGCGTGAACGTGCCCGGGTTGTTGTCGGCGTCGCCGTGGATCAGCAGGATCGGCTCGTCGATCTTGTCGGCGTGCATGAAGGGGCTCATGCCGAAGTACAGCATCGGGTCGTCCCAGAAGGTGCGCTCCTCGCGCTGGAAGCCGAACGGCGTGAGGGTCCGGTTGTAGGCGCCGGAGCGTGCGATGCCGGCCTGGAACAGGTCCGAGTGCGCCAGCAGGTTGCCCACCATGAACGCGCCGTAGCTGTGGCCGCCCACGGCGACGCGGTCGGGGTCGGTGACGCCGCGCGCGACGCCCGCCTGGATGGCGGCCTCGGCGTTCATCACGAGCTGCTCGCGGAAGCTGTCGTTCGGCTCCACGTCGCCCTCGCCCACGACCGGGAACGAGGCGTCGTCGAGGATGGCGTAGCCCTGGGTCACGAACGGGACGGCGCCCCAGTAGCTCACGTACGTGAACTGGTAGGGGCTGTCAGAGCGCTGGCCCGCGGCGGCGGCGGACTTGAACTCGGTCGGGTAGGCCCACACGAAGGTCGGCAGCGGGCCGTCGCGCTCGGCGTCGTAGCCGGGCGGCAGGTAGAGCGTGGCCGTCAGCGGCACGCCGTCCTCGCGCTCGTACTCGATGGTCTCCTTCTGGACGTTCGCCAGCTCGGGGTAGGGGTGCGGGAAGTCCGTGACGGCCTGCACGTCGCCGCTGCGGAGGTCGCGCATGACGTAGTTCGGCGGGTCGGTGACGGTCTCGCGCCGCGTGAGGAGCATGCCGCCGGGCTCCCCGACGAAGTCGACCGGCGACTCGTAGAAGGGCGCCTCGGAGCGGAACAGCTCGGTCGCCTCCCCGGTGGCCAGGCTGAAGCGCCGCACGAACGGCCGGTTGCCCTCGGGCGAGGCGCCCTGGCCGGCGAGGAACACGTCATCGCCCTCCATCAGCATGACCTGGAAGCCGGCCTCGTTGGGCTCGGTCATCGGCGAGCCGGGGTTGTTGTAGCGGTCCTCGAACGAGTACGAGAAGACCGTCTCCGGCGCCGCGCCCGGCGCGCTCGGGTCGATCCGGTACCAGTTGATCTGGCGCGTCTGCCAGTAGTAGTCGATGGCCATCGCGGTGTCGTCGTCGCCCCAGACGAGGCCCGAGAACCGGAGCGGGAGCGCCACCATCTCGACCGGCGTGCCGTCGAAGGGCGCCGCCAGCAGGTACAGGCGGTCGCGGATGTCGGCGTCGGCCCCGGCGTCGCCGCCGTCCTGTGCCTCGGCGTAGGCGATGGTGGCCGGAGCGTCGGCGCGCCACTGGTGGCTGCGCGGCCCCGTGGGCACCGAGCCGAACGCGATCGGGACGCGCTCCGCCAGCGGGGCGTCGTTCACGAGGGCCACGCGGTCCCCGCTGGCGAGGCTCCACACCTCGACGCGGTTCGGGAAGCGGCTCCACGGCACGAGGTAGCTGTAGGGCCGGTGCCGCGTCTCGGTCATGAGGAAGCGGCCGTCGGGCGACGGCTGGAACGACGTCACGATGCCGGCCTCTCCGATGGCGCGCGTGCTCCCGTCGAGGCCCACGGCGACGATCTCACTCGTCATGTAGTGGTCGAAGAGCGCCTCGTCGCGAGCGTCCTCCAGGAGGTCCTGGAAGGTCCGTGCGGGTGCGGCCTGGCCCATGGACTCCTGGACGACGGGGCC
>JBCDLV010000387.1:0-3036 GCA_038744895.1 Bacteroidota bacterium
AACTCGACGTCCGAGTTGACCGCTGTCGATACCACGCGATAGTCAGCGCCTGCGTCGGCCAGGGCCGTCATCAGCAGGTCCAGGAAGTCGAAGGTGACAGCGGTGGCTGTCGTGGCCGCACCACCGGGCAGGTTATCCGCTGGCGACTGCACATAGAAGGTCGAGACCTCCTGGAGGCCGACGAGGTCCGGATCGACCTCGGCGATCTCGGCCGCAATGGCGGCCATGCGCGCTGCGGGGTCCGACGCCTCGATGGTTCCGTAGAGCTGAGCCACCCGAACGGGGACCTGCTCCGCCGGCAGGGTTGGATCGGCCACGACGAACAGGTCGCCGCCGAGGTAGAGGTTCTGGGTCATCACGCGGACGTCCACGGCGACCGGGTCGGGGTCAGAGGAATCACAGCCTGCGGCGACCAGCAGGCCGAGGCTCAGAACAAGGGTGCGTTTCATGGCGGCGTGGGAGATGAGGGCGAGAGAATAGGCAATCGACGCTTCGTGCTCCCGGTGCGATCGGACGATGCGGGTCTAGCTTCCTGCCCTCCCTTACCGACCCATGGCCCTCGACGCGTCCGACTACTCTCACCTCGACGGCGGGCTCGTCCGCATGCTGGACCGGCTCCAGGCTGAGGGGACGGCGACCAAGGACCCCGACGTGGACCAGTACCTCCGCGACGAACCCGCCGCCATCCTGCTGGGGCTCCTCTACGATCAGCGCGTCCTCGCCGAGACGGCCTTCGCGGGCCCGTACAAGCTGCGCCAGCGGCTCGGTCATCTGGACCTCCAGCGAATTGCGGAGATGGATCACGAGGCGCTCGCCGAGGTGTTCACCGAGTCGCCAGCGGTCCACCGGTTCACGAACAAGATGGTGGACACGACGCAGGCGGTCTCCAAGGTCGTGGCGGAGGACTACGGCAACGACGCCTCTCGCATCTGGGCGGAGGGCGACAACGCGACTGTCGAGAAGCGCGTCAAGGCGCTGCCCGGATTCGGACCCCAGAAGGCGGCGAAGCTCAAGTTTTGCCTCTACTACTTCGGCCACCGGGACCTCAGCGAGTCGTGACCACGAGGCTCCTCGTTCTCCTCGCCTTGGCAGCGTGCGCGGATCGTCCAGCCACGGTGACGCCACCAGTCCCGGACGTGACGGAACCGACATCTCTCTCCGCCACGCCCGAAGCCCCGGCGCTCGCATCCGACACCACCGACTGGGCTGGGACGTACACGTTTGCGGAAGCCGAGGGACACCTCACGCGGACGTATCGCCTCGCTGTGTTTCGGGACAACGACCGATGGGTTGGCTCCTTGGATGTGGATGGGTACCAGACCATGACCCGCCTTTTGCTCCGCGGGGTCGGAGATGACGGTGCGTTGGCCTTCGTGGTCGCCCGCTACCGCATGGGGAACGCTACCGAAGCGCCAGCCATCGGCGATACCGCGTTCGTCTTCCGGCGCGGCTACTTCGACGGCACGCCGGAAATCACAACGCGGTGGGTCGCGATGGAGCCTCTTCTTTCCACGACGCCCAGCGTGGGCCCGCTCTTTCGGAGGGTTACGGTGTCGTTCGAGCCCGACCCCGTGGAAACCACGAGCGTGTACACCGAGATCGACCTCGACGCCTGTCGGCGGCTGGATGATGGCGGAGACCGTATGATCGCCGCGTGGGCATGCGACGGGTACGATCAGCTTCCCATCTACGTCACCGAGGGCGATCTCCGGTTCGACGTGGACGTGGGTACTCCCAACGACCGCTGGACGACGCCTTCCGGGTTCAACACCCTCGGCGGGCGGCTCGAATGGCGGATCCGAGATGGTGTAGCCGTCGGCGCCATCATCCGTTACCGGATCGACGGCATCGAGGACGTACCGGCCCGCTCCGATCTGGCGGTGCTCTCGGTTGGGTCCGCTGAAGGCCCGGGCTGCCTGGTGGCCTGGGTACCGGCATCTGCCACGCCTAGCCAAAACGAAGCCGCCCGGGACCTCGCAGACGTCGCCGATACGCTCCCCTGCGTCGAGCGTTGACACCCCTGCACGGCTTGCCTCGCTGACCGCCAGCGGGGCGCGTGAACTCTTTGCGGCGTCGAACCCCGGAGAGTGCGGCGCGTTGGCGGGCGGGTATGGAACACCTCGACATCCCGACCTGGGGCTGGGTCGCATTCAACGGCTACGTCGTGGCGCTCCTGCTGCTCGACCTGTTGGGGTTCAACCGCAAGGCGCACAAGATCGAATGGCGCGAGGCGGCATGGCTCTCGGCGTTCTTCGTGGTGGCCTCGTTGGCCGTCAACGCCATCCTCTGGTGGGCCTACGGCTCGGGGCCGGGCCTCACGTTCCTGACGGCGTATCTCGTCGAGAAGTCGCTCTCGGTCGACAACCTGTTCGTGATCGCGGTCCTGTTCGGGTACTTCGCGGTTCCGGCCAAGTACCAGCACCGCGTGCTGTTCTGGGGCATCTTCGGCGCGATCGTGATGCGGGCCGTCATGATCCTGATCGGCGTCGCCCTCGTCGAGCGGTTCCACTGGGTCCTGTACATCTTCGGCGCCTTCCTCGTGCTGACGGGCCTCCGGATGTTCAAGGAGACCAACGAGGAGGCGGACCTGTCGGAGAACAAGGTGCTCCAGACGCTCCGCCGGTTCATCCCGGTCACGGATCGGTATCACGAAGAGCACTTCTTCGTCCGGCACAAGGGCAAGCTGATCGCGACGCCGCTCTTCCTCGTTCTCATCATGATCGAGTTGACCGACGTGGTATTCGCGGTCGACTCGATCCCGGCCATCATGGGGATCACGACCGACCCCTTCCTGGCCTACTCCTCGAACATCCTGGCCGTGGTCGGGCTGCGGGCGCTGTACTTCCTGCTGGCGGGTGTGATCGAGAGGATCCGCTACCTCCACATCGGGCTGGCGGCGGTGCTCGTGTTCATCGGCGCCAAGATGCTGACGGAGTCCTTCATCTACATCCCCACGTGGGTGTCGCTTCTGGTCGTGGTGTCGTGCATCACCGTGGCGGCCGCGGTGTCCTGGGCGGCGACGGTCCGCGAGAGACG
>JBCDLV010000388.1:0-3033 GCA_038744895.1 Bacteroidota bacterium
CGGTGAGTCCGAACGGGACCAGAGCCTCGGCAGTCACGGGGCCGATGGCGACCCGCGCGACATCCGCCAGCGGGTCGAGATCCGGCACCGACGCGAGGAACCCCCGCACGGTTGACGGCGACGTGAACGTGACCGCGTCGGGCGCCTGCGCGAGGGCGTCGCGCACGACCTCAGGGTCGGCCTCGGTGAGCGTGCGGTAGGCCGTGACGTCGTGCACCTCGGCTCCACGCGCCTCCAGGCCCGTCGCGATCGCCCGGCGGCCGATGTGCGACCGCAGCAGCACGACCCGGTGGCCCGGCGCCAGCGGGAGGGACGCCACGAGCGCGTCGCCGATGGCATCCGGCGGGACGAAGTCGACGGGGACATTTAGCTCCTCCAGCGCCTCGGACGTTCCCGGGCCGACGGCAGCCACGCGGACGCCCGCGGGAAGCCCATCCGGCCAGGCGTCGCGGAGAGCCGTCACGCCGAAGCGGACACCCGTCCGGCTCGTGAACACGACCCACGCGGCTCGGTCGATGGAGCGTGCGGCATCCTGCAACGGCGCAGGATCTTCCGCCGCCACAAAACGGATGCTGGGCACCAGCAGCGGTGTCCACCCCCGCTGGCGGATGGCCTCGACGAGCGGTCCGGCTTGCTCTTCCGCCCTCGTCACGATGACGCGGCGGCTCATGGCAAAAGGTCGCGGGCGCCCTGGGACAGCGCGTTTGAGGCCGCTTCAAGGCCGAGCGCGCGCCCGCAGGCGAGCGCATCGCCCGGGTCGAAGCCCCCGTCCGCTTCGACCTCGACCGTTCGCGCTCCGTCGGTCGAGACGACGCGGCCGCGCAGGTGGAGGCGGCCGCCGTGGACCTCCGCGAGGGCGGCGATGGGCGCGCTGCACCCGCCGCCGAGGCCGGACAGAAAGGCACGCTCCGCCGTTACCGAGGCGCGCGTCTCGGCGTGGTCGAGGGCGGCGACCGCACGAGCCGCCTCCCCCCCGTCGGCACGGACCTGGACGCCGAGCGCGGCCTGCCCTGGGGCCGGCAGCATCGTGTCGAGGTCCAGCATCGAGTGCGCCTGGTCCTCGATCTCCAGGCGGGTCAGTCCCGCCAGCGCCAGCACGCCCGCGTCGTAGGCCTCCTCGCGGACTTTCCGGATGCGCGTCTCGACGTTGCCGCGGATGGACCGAATGACGAGGTCGGGCCGCTGGTGCAGGAGCTGAGCCCCGCGTCGGAGGCTACTGGTGCCCACCGTCGCGCCGGGCGGGAGGTCGGCGAGCGCGTGGCCACCGGGGCAGATCCAGGCGTCGCGCACGTCCTCTCGCTCCGTCGTCGCGCCCACGGTCAAGCCGTCGGGGTCGTCGGTCGGGAGGTCCTTGAGCGAGTGGACGGCGAGATCGATCCGCCCGTCGAGCAGCGAGGCTTCTAGCTCGGCCGTGAACAGGCCCTTCCCACCGATCTCGGGGAGCGGCTGGTCGAGTGTCTTGTCGCCCTGGGTCACGAACGGGACGAGGTCCACCTCCAGTCCGGGCCACGCGCGGCGCAGCGCCTCAGCGACATACTCGGCCTGCCACACCGCCAGCCGGCTCGTGCGGGTGCCGAGGCGAAGTGTGCTAGCCATCGCCGTCGAGCGCCAGCAGGCGACGCAGCACGTCGTCGTCGCCCTGGCCAGACCGGAGCGCGACGGTGACGTCGTGGAGGAGGCGCTTCGTGAGCGTCTTCGAGAGCACGTCCGGGTCGCTGCACGGACCGGGACCCGGACCGCTCTCCTCGGTCTCCGCGCCGCATGTGCGATCGGAGCACTTGTCGCAGACGTAGGCCAGCGTCTGCTGGCGCACGGACTCGGCACGGCGCCGGAAGTCCGCCACGAGGCGCTCGCGCTCGAGCGTAGCGAGCGTGGCATCGAGCTCCTCGACGGCAGATTCGACGATCGCCTCGGCCTCTGGGATGGCCGCGCGGCGAGCCGCCAGCCCGGCGTCCACGACAGCGCCGAGCGCGTCGACATCGGCCAGGGCCACATCCGGCACGCGACCAGCCTCAGGCGCCACGTTGCGCGGCACGCCCAGGTCGACCACCGCCCGCTGGCGGCCGTCGTCCCACGCCTCACGGGCGAGGCCGCCGTCCAGCACGATGCGGTCGGTGCCTGCGAAGAGCGCGTCGGTGCGGGGAAGTAGGTCGGGGAGGTCGGGTGGCCTGACGACCGTAAACCCAGCGTGGGCATGGGCGCGGGCCGAAACCAGCGTCGTCGAGGCCGTGTCGATGCGAGCGAGATGCTCGAGCAGCAGGCGACCGATCTGTCCGCCCCCGGCGACGACCACGTGGCGCCCTTCCAGCCCGTCGAGGGCATCCGACGCCCATCGGACCGCCGCCGACGCCGTGGAGGCCGCTCCCCGGGCGATGGTCGTCTCTGCGCGGACCCGCTGCCCGGCCTGAATGGCCCCGTCGAGTACGACGCGGAGCTCCGGGGATAGGGTGCGGGCCTGCTCGGCTGTGGCGCGTGCGCGGCGAACCTGACCCAGAATCTGGGCCTCGCCCAGCACGGCCGACTCCAGGCCCGACGCGACCCGGACCATGTGGCGAACGGCGTCCTCGCCAGTCGCCGACCGGAAGGCACCGGCGTCGAGCGCGGGGCGTGCGAGCGCCAGCTGGCGCCGGCCCCACGCCAGCAGGTCCTCGGTAGGGGCGTCGCCGGAGACGGCCAGCTCCGCCCGGAAGCAGGTCGACACCACGCAGACGCCTAACCCGTCGGTGCGGCCCGCCGCACAGATCTCCTCCGCTTCGCCAGCGGTCAGGGCCCAGCCCTCCCGGTCGGCAACGCCGCATGCCTGGCCATCCAGCCAGAGCACGACGAGCGAGGATCGGGTAGATGGTGCGGGGGTCATGCGTCGGGTGTCTCGGCCTCGTAGGCCTGGGCAATCGTGAGTTGGACCTCGTTCATGAACTCGTTGACTCGCCGCATCAGTGCGACCTGGTCGGAGGCCTCCTTTTCTTCAAACCGCGGGTAGTAGGCCGTCGACTCGGTGAGCACGTCTCGGAAGAAGAGCGTCGCCCGGAGCGC
>JBCDLV010000389.1:0-3021 GCA_038744895.1 Bacteroidota bacterium
CGCGTCCGCGAGAGCTTCAACGCCAGCTTCGACGGCATCGGGATCTACTACGAGTTCGTGGAGGCGCCCGAGGACGCGGATACCCTTGTGGTCCTCATGCCCATCGCGGGTGGGCCGAGCGACGAAGCCGGGCTCGCTGCGGGCGACCGGATCGTCGAGATCGACGGTGAGAGCGCCATCGGAATCGATACGGACGGCGTGCAATCGCGACTCAAGGGGCGCCGTGGCACGCGCGTCGACATCGTGGTCGAGCGGCCGGGATTCAACGAGTCGCTAGAGTTCTCCATCGTCCGCGACCGGATTCCGCTCAACACGGTCATCGCCAGCTACATGGTGGACGATCAGACCGGCCTCGTGAAGCTCCAGCGCTTCGCCCGCACGAGCAGCGACGAAGTCCGAGACGCGATCCGAAGCTTGCAGAGGCAGGGCATGGAGCGGCTGATCCTCGACCTGCGAGGCAACGCTGGGGGCCTGCTGGACCAGGCCTACGCCATCGCCGACCAGTTCCTCGGCGCCGGTGAGATGATCGTTTACACCGAGAGCCGACACAGCGGCAACGAGCGTCAGTACCGAGCCACCGCTGGCGGCATCTACGAGGACAACCCCGTGATCGTCCTTATCGACGAGAACTCGGCCAGTGCCAGCGAGATCGTGGCCGGCGCCATCCAGGACCACGACCGTGGATACCTCATCGGCCGCCGCACCTTCGGCAAGGGGCTCGTGCAGCAGCAGTTCCCGATGTCCGACGGCAGCGTGCTCCAGATGACCGTCTCGCGGTACTACACGCCGTCGGGTCGTCTCATCCAGACCCCCTACGAAGTAGGCCAAGGCGACGAAGCCTATTTCGAAGCCAAGCGCGCCATCCGAGAGGCCGTGGAAGCCCAGGTGGCCCCGAACGGAGGCCCCGTGGACGCTGAACGCTTCGGTGCCGACGTCCCCGATTCCTTGGCTTACCGCACGGAAGGCGGACGCGTGGTCTACGGCGGCGGCGGCATCCTGCCAGACTTCATCGTCACAGGCGACACGCTGGCCCCGGCACTCCGCACGGTCATCGGCAAGCGCCTGGACGACGGGTTCGCGAGGGCCTACGTCGAGCGCCGCGGTGATCGCTTCCGCCAGCAGTGGGACGGACGCCTCGACGAATTCGTGAGCGACTTCGAGTTCTCAGATGCCGAGTTCCAGCAGTTCTTGGCGTTCGCCGAATCGGAGGGAACCGACGTCGTCGACGTACGGCCCTACGACGCAGACGAGGACGCCCTCGTCCGTTCGGAAGCGCAAGCGGTGCGTGTCGACATCGAGACGCGCATCAAGGCGTTCGTGGCCCGCCGCCTCTACGACGCGACGGCGTTTTACCCTGTCGTCGGCGGGATCGACCCGGCGATCCAAGAGGCGATGCGCCACTGGTCTGAGGCGGTGACCCTGGCCCAGGCCAGCCGCTAGGCCCCCACGCTCGGACTCTCCCTTTCATCGCGCGCTGGCGGACGTCCGCCAGCGCGCGATCTGTTTGCGCACGGGACAGCAACTTCCGTAGCAGGCCTGTGTCTGGGGAGACGACGCAGGCCATTGACCCGCCGAGTCCTTCGCGTTGCGTTGACAATATGGGGGGTGGTTGGGATATTGAGCCCCGCACGCAACGGCGCGTTCGCGCTCTTCTCTGTGCCATCCAGGGCCGGACTCGCCAGCCCCCTTCGCCCACTCGATTCCCCACCCCGAGGTACGCACCCATGACGCTTTCCGCTCTGCTGCTGCTGCAGGAAGCCGCCTCCGACAACTTCGCCAACGAGCTTGTTTTCCGCTTCAACGAGGGCGGCAACTTCATGTGGCCGGTGTTGATCACGCTGATCATTGGCCTGGCCATCGCCTTCGAGCGCATCCTGTCCCTCAACCGCGCCGACATCAACGCCCGCAAGTTCATGGCGCGTGTGAAGGAGGCCCTCGACAGCGGCGGCGTCTCAGCAGCTGAAGACGTGTGCGCCGATACGCGTGGCCCGGTGGCCAGCGTCGTCCAGGCCGGACTCACGCGGTTCGACGAGGGCATGGACGCGGTCGAGAAGGCCGTCGTCTCCTACGGCTCGATCGAGATGAGCTTCCTGGAGCGCGGCCTCGTCTGGCTCTCGCTCGGCATCTCGCTCGCCCCGATGTTCGGCTTCCTCGGGACTGTGATCGGCATGGTCGAGGCGTTCGACGCCATCGAGCAGGCTGGCGATATCTCGCCGTCGCTCGTGGCCAACGGCATCAAGATCGCGCTCCTCACGACCGTCTTCGGTCTGATCGCAGCCATCATCCTGCAGGTGTTCTACAACTACTGCGTCTCCAAGATCGACCGCATCACGGCCGACATGGAGGAGGCCTCGGTCGAGCTGATCGACTCCCTGGCGATGATGTCCGTGGGCCGTCCGGCGATCGGCGCCCGCTCGCCGCGCGCCACGCTCCCCGACTCGAAGCCGCAGATCAGCTCCGGCGACGACGCAGCGTCGAACAACCCTTCGTAAGCCCTGCGCCAACGCCCAGGCTGGCGAACGCGCCAGCCTGGCTTGGCGACTCCTCCATCCTCCTCTTTGATGGTTTCCGCCCTCGTTTATCTCTGCCTCGGCCTGATCGGCGTCTCCTTGCTGATCATGATTGGCGCCGGGCTTAGGAACGCCGGCACCGTGCTCTCGCAAAGCAAGCTCGGCCTGGCCGCGTTCGCGCTCCCGCTTCTCATCTTCGTCGTCGCCTTCGCTGTGGACGGAACGTGGACGGGTGCTGCTGTCGCGGCGGCTTTGTTTACGGCACTCTCCGGCTTCGTCGCCCTCGTCATCTCGGGCGCCAAGGGTCTCTTCAGCTAGCCGACTGGCTGTCGAAAATGCCCCGCTGGCGTCCCGCGTCCGCCAGCGGGCCCCCGGTCTAGAACACCCCACACCTCATGCCGCTCCTCAAGCCACGCAAGAAGCGCGATGCCGAGATCCCATCAGCATCGATGGCCGACATCGCCTTCCTGCTGCTGATCTTCTTCCTCGTTACGACCACGATCGACGCGGA
>JBCDLV010000390.1:0-3000 GCA_038744895.1 Bacteroidota bacterium
AGAGGACAGCGCCTCACGGGACGATGGGATCGTGGACGAGGCTGCGCAGCCGGAGATTCCCATGAGACCGGCCGCACACAGTACGCCAGCAGGGACCATCAGCTGTGCGCCCGTGGCCGTCACGCAACGGAACAGCGCCAGAAGGGCGCGTGGAACACAGAACGACACACCGAGGTGGGGAACTGACCGACGTAGCGGACTGCTGCGTTGAGACATCGTAAACGTCTAATCGGTAGGATAGAGCGCAGGCTGGCGATGCAGCGTCGGGCCTCTGTATCGCAAACCAACGGTTGGAAGGGGGAACGACACTGGGCAAACCGAGCGCACGGATAGTACGCGTCGGATGCAGCCTGGTGTGCCCTCCGAAATGGGTACAGTGGTCTCGGTACGCTCGACGACCAGCCTATCTTTCCTGCCACTCATTCCCGCCGCCTTTATGCGAACCGGTTGGCTGCTGCTGGTGCTGTTCTCCGTTCCGGCCATTTCAAGCTGTGACAGCACGGTGCCAGCCGAAGACGTCGAGATCGGTGCGCTCGAGGTCCGGTTCGGCTGTGCGTTTGTGGACATGCCGGAGCTGGCCGCTGGCGAGACGCGGACGGTCCAGTTCGGCACCACCTCGACGCGCGCGAACGCACCATGCCTGCTCACTGACTTCCTGGATGGCCGATACAGGACGGAGCCCGAACCGGTAGACCCTCGCGAAGACATCGAGCTCTACCTGCTGCGCGTCGAGCGGAGGTCAGCGGTCCGGCTTGCCGTCCCCCAGAGCGATTTTTTCGGCACGGTGGCTCTGTTTGGAGAGGATGGGACTCTCGTCGCGAGCGCCAGCCTTGACGATCTCGACGGCCGCCCCCCGTACCGAGGCGGGCTGACGCGGACGCTCGAGTCGGGGGTGTACGTCGCAGCCGCCATCGCTCTTTCCGGCAGCGGCGAGTACGACCTGCTGGCGGAGGTCTCGACCAACGCCAACGCACTCACCGTCGGGTGCCCAGGCGTCGAGGCGCCGGTTCTCCCCGACGGCGAGCGCGTCTCGTTTGGGGTGACAGCCTTGGACTGCACCGTCGGATCGACCGGACCGTATGCCACGCTTGGCGATGCCGAGACCTCGTACGCCAAGTACTTCCAGGTGGAACACGACGGGGGCACCCTGAGGATTGGCGCGCGGCCGAACATGGACTCGGTTCGGTGCCCGCAGCTTCAGCTGCTCTCAGCGATGGGTAGTGAAATTCAGCCCGACAACATGGCGAGCGATGGGTGCGCCCAAAGCCTGCTGTTCGGCGTTCCGGCGGGGACGTACACAGCGCGTGTAATCAACGTGTTTGAGCCGACGCCAGCGGACGGATACAGCATCCTCTACGGCCGCTGAAGAGCTCTGCGGGTGCTCCCGATCCGCTGGCGACGCGCGGCACCGGACGGCCTCTTGCTCTGTTGAGGAGCTCCCTGTCTCGTCGTCCTGAGCGAGGCGCAGCAGGGTCGAAGGATCTCAACGGACAGGCTCGAGCCTTAGCGAAGGGCGGCACCGCTGGCGCCGAGATCCTTTGCGTCCGCTCGGGATGACTCCTGGGGTGCGCTTCTCAACAGAGGGCTTCTCAGAACGGCACGTCCTCCTCGACGCTTCCGGGGTCTCGCTCGCGCACGACCAGGCGGACTCCAGAGGCATCGAACCCGAATAGATCCTCCTCGGAGAACACCTGCCGGAACTGGTGCTCAGTCTCGAAGAACGGTGCGAACCGGGCCGCCAGCTGGTCCAGGCGGTCGAGGTAGAACGCCGTCGACTCGTCCGGCGCCTCCGGGTCCCACCCGCTGGCGGCGCGGGCCGCCTCGAACACGCGTCCTCCTCCTTCAGCGATGTAGTACGAGACCCGGTCGCCGATGCGCGGTTCGCGGCTAGTGCGGCCGACGTCCGCCTTGGCGACTTCGTAGGCGGCGCTCCGTGTGCGCTCGCCAGCGGCGACGGCCCGCTCGTAGTCGGCGACAGCCGCCTTGAGGGTCTCGGTCCGCTGGAAGCTCTCGACGCCGGCCCAGTCGTGGGCCTCGATCTGGCGGCGGTGGTGGAGGTAGAGGTCGTGGACGCCTTGGATGTCCTCCTCCAGGAGGAGCCGGATCGCCTCACGCACGAACCGGCGCCCGAACGCCTCGGACGAGCGGCTTACGAGGCTCGACCCCTTGAACTTGAGCGCGTCGTCGTAGCCGAGGAGCGCGTAGTTCTTTTTCTTGTACGACAGCATCCGCCGGAACCGGCCGTCGAACCCGATGCGGATGCCGTCGGGCATCTGCTCACTCAGCTGGCGCACGAACGCCCGCTCCGCCTCTTCGCCCTCGACGCCAGCGGGCGGCACGAACAGGACGCCGTCGGTGTCCACCTCGACGACTTTGGCACCGGCGCTGCGCGCCAGCTGGATGATCTGGCGGAGGAGGTTCTGCCCGGTCCGCGCGACGCGGTCGGCTTCGGCGAAGTCGTTGAACAGGGCGTAGCCGAACCCCATGTTTCCGTAGAATGAATTGATAACAATCTTGAACGCCGATTGGCGCGCGTCCAACTCCGAGCGCTCGTCGGCGTCGCCAGCGGAGCGCATGGCGCCTTTCGTCTCGAACCGAAGGTCTGTCAGCCGCTGGAGCAGCCGTGGGAAGAGACCCAGCGCGTCGCCCTTGGGCTGGACGCCGTAGTTCAGCATGATCGACGGGTACAGGCTCTCGACATCGGCGTAGACGACGGGCCCGACGACGCCGGTCACGAACACGTCCGTGTACCCGCCGACCACCTGGCTCCCGAATTCTGCTCGCGGGAGGCTGTGCCGGGCATGGAGGTAGCCCCGCACGAACAGGCTCTCGATCTTGGACGCCGGGCCCGTCCGCGCAGCCTGGCCGTACGGCATCGGCACCATCTGCGAGAGGTAGAACGTGCTCCCGGAGAGGTGCCGCGCCAGCCGCTCCGTCTCCGTGGCATCGTCGATGGCGTATTCCATCAGGCGATGCGGGTCCGTGTCCCAGACGTGCGCG
>JBCDLV010000391.1:0-2998 GCA_038744895.1 Bacteroidota bacterium
CAGCGAGGCAGGCATCGCCGGACCGCCTCGGGCACTCGCTTCCGCGTCGGCGCGGGGCGCGGTAACCCGCAGTGTCCTCGCCGACGGAACCTGGCATACCCTCTCGGTCTCCCGCGAGGGCCTCTACCGCATCGACGCCGACTACCTGAGCGACCTCGGGCTCGACCCGGCGCAGGTACGCATGGACCGCCTCCAGGTGTTCGGCAACGGCGGCGCCCCGCTGCCCGCACTCAACAGCGCGCCGCGCCCAGCCGATTTGCTCGAAAATCCTGCCTGGACGCAGGGCGGCCCGACCTTCGCCGATGGCGGCGTGCTCTACTTCTACGCCGAGGGCCCGTCGGGCTGGCGCTACGACACCACGGCGGGCGCATGGGAGCACTACGTCAACCCCTTCACGACTACGACCTCGTACTTCCTCCACGTCGGGGACGCCGCCGCGCGGGTCGGGACGGCGCCGTTCCCCGGCTTCAGCGATGCGACCCGGCAGACGCAGTACGTCGCCCGCCTGTTCGTGGAGGAGGACCGCTTCATGGCAGAGTCCGGCGGCGGTGGCTCCGGGCTCGACTGGCTCGGCCAGGACGTCGTACCCGCCCGCCCGCTCTCGACGGTGCTCGACACGACGCTGGCAGGACAAGCCGCAGGCACGGTTCGCTTTGACGCCCGCACGGCGACGCGGGCCAACCCCCGCGCGACTATCCAGTTCGAGAGCCGAGGCGGGGTGCTGGCGTCCACCAGCCCGGGTACTGTCCAACTCGGTACTGCAACCGGCAACTATGCCCGAGAGAGCTTCCTCTCGTTCGAGCAGCCCTCGACGCCTGGGCAGGCGCTGTCGGTGGACTTCCGGCTGCTCGGCGCGCAGAACAACCCCGTCGCCTACCTCGATTGGCTGCGGGCCTTCGTGCCCCGCAACCTGCGCGCGCAACAGGATTACCTCCGCTTTCAGACGCCGGGCGGGGAAACAGGACGCTTCGAGTTCGTGCTCACCGGGTTTAGCGGGACCCCGCAGGTCTGGGATGTCACGGAGCCAGACCGCATTCGCGCCCTCGCTACGCAGAATGCGAGTGGCGGTGTCGCGGTGCAGGTCGAGGTGACCGACGCGGCAGCGCCCCGCGAACTCGTCGCCTTCGTGCCGGGGAGCAGCCGTATCACTGCTCCGCCAGCAGGTCGCTCGGTAGCCAACCAGAACCTCCGCGGGGTGACGAGCTTCCCTGACTTCGTGATCGTGACGCACCGCAACTTTGCACCGGCTGCGGAAGAACTCGCGGCGTACCGACGGGAGCGTGACGGACTCCAGACGCTGATCGTGGACGTCGAGCAGATCTTCAACGAGTTCTCCGGAGGCCAGGTCGATATGCGCGCGGTCCGGGACTACCTCAAGTTCCTCTACGACCGCGCCGACACCGCCGCGCAACTCCCCGACTACGTGCTCCTGCTCGGGGACGGGCACTACGACTTCCGTGGCATCGAGGCCGAGCGCCTGGAGGATGGCACGGTGGAGAACAACTTCGTGCCGATGTACCAGTCCGACGAGACCCTCTTCCTCCAGAACTCCTACACCTCCGACGACTACTTCGGGCTCCTCGACGACGACGAGGGCGTGTGGCGACGGACCACGGGCCTGGAGCGTGTCGATCTCGGGATCGGACGGTTCCCGGTGCGTACGCTCGCCGAAGCGGAAGCGCTCGTGGCCAAGATCAAGCGCTACGAAGACCCGGCTAGCTTCGGGGCGTGGCGCTCGCGCTACACCTTCCTGTCGGACGACAACTTCCCAAGCCCGGATCGCGACTTCGACCTCCACCTCCAGAACATCGATGCGGTGGCGACGAATGCGGTGGGTCCGTTCGCGCCGTATCTGACGCAGCAGAAGGTGTACATGCTCGCCTATACCCCGGAGATCACGGCTGTAGGGCGTCGGTATCCGCAGGCCCAGGCTGACGCCTCGCGCGCCATCAACGAGGGGACGCTGGTGTGGAACTACGCCGGGCACGGCGGCATCCTGCGCCTCGCCGACGAAGCGCTGCTCGACACGGAGGCCATCGAGCGGCTGACGAATGCTGGGCGGCCAACGATCTGCGTCACAGCCACATGCTCGTTCGGGCGCATGGATATGGTCATCGACCAGAGCGCGGCCGAGCGTATGCTGCTGCTGCCCGAGGGCGGTGGCATCGCGATGCTGACCACGCTGCGTGTCGTATTTACGTCGTCCTCGCTCGACGGCCTGAACACAGGCCTCAACCTCCGCGTCAACGAGGCCATGCTCACGCGTGAGCCCGACGGCCGGCCGCAACGGCTCGGCGACATCGTGCGAGCGGCCAAAAACACCAACGCCGGGGCGGAATTCAACAACCGCAAGTTCGCCCTACTCGGTGACCCAACGATGCGCGTCGGACTCCCGACTCGGACCGCACGCATCACGACCGTCAACGGGCAGGCACCCGACGAAACGGCGCCGCCCGTGTTGCGCGCGCTCGAACGCACCGAGATTGAGGGCGAGGTGCTCACGCTCGATGGGCAGCGCGATGTGTCGTTCGACGGCGTGGCTGAGGTGGCCGTGTTCGATGCGGCCCGGCGGGTCACGATCCCAGAGGAGGCGCAGCGCTTCCAGCCCGGCGGCGATTTTGAGGTCCAGACCGATCTCCTCTTCCGAGGGCGGGCGAGCGTAAGCCAGGGCACCTTCCGTGTCTCGTTCGTGGTGCCACAAGACGTGTCGTACTCCGGCGCGCCCGCCCGCATCGTCGTGTACGCCCAGTCGGCCACGGTCGATGGAGTGGGGGCCACGGAGAACGTGGTCATCAGCACTACGGCTGGGACCGGTGTGTCCGACACACGGGGCCCGGAGATCGCGCTCCAGTTCGCGACCGAGGAAGACCTGCGTAGCGACGGCTTCGACGAGGGGTCGGCGCGCGGCCAAGCGCCACGCGCAGGCTTCGTCGATGGCGGCCTCGTCGGACGCGAGCCTACGCTGGTCGTGCGTCTGAACGACGACACCGGCATCAAC